>USLW01000058.1 GCA_900555605.1 uncultured Clostridium sp.
CAATCCTCACAGCCGCGTGTCTGCTGATCTGGCTTACAACGGATTACAGCCGTTTTAAACGCAGGGTGCTGCGCCTGCCGGCTGACCGGGGCCTGCGGCTGGCCTTCAGCCGTTTTGAACGGGCGCTGGGAATCTTTTACGCAAAACGCGAAGAAACCCAGACCTTTACCGAGTATTTTGACGCGCTGAAGGCGCGGGGCGTATTTGTAAACGAAGAAGCTTTAAATACCTGCGCCGAAATCATGAATTTGTATTATGAAATCCGGTTTACGGGACGTGCCGCCGAACGGCAGGACTGTGTGCGGATGCTCCGTTTATACGACCGATGGACGCAGCTGATGAAAAGGCAGTGCGGGAAAATCAGATTCTTTGCGGAACGCTATCTGTTCGGCGATTTGTAACGGCAGGATTTTACTCTTCTCATTTTCTTATTTTTCAAGTATAATAGTGGTGTGGATATAAATATATTCACATAGTGCTGTTTGTGCGGCCGCGCTATGCGGCAGAATGGTGGTTGATTGTTATGAAAATTGAACGTATCACCGACAATACTGTACGCATTACGCTGAATAAGCGTGATCTCGAGACGCGGAATATCGATGCGGAAAAGCTGAAGATCAATTCTCCCGCATACCAGCAGTTATTGTGGGATATTATTGAGCATGCGGAAATTGAATTCGGTTTTGATGTGTCAGAAGGTCAAATCGTGATTGAAACCACTTCCGGCGTAACCGGTGAATATATTGTAACGATCACCAGAACCGGAGGATTATCCGACAGTGATTACGCGCAATCCGGCGGACAGGAAATTTCCGGAGATTTAAATAAATTGATGGCGGAACGGATTTTGGAGTCCCTCAGGACGGGCTCCGCGCCGGAGCCGGGTGCAGGGCAGAGCTTGAAGGGAGCCAAGGAGCGCCTTTCCGGTGAGTTGGATGAGGTTCCGGAGCTCATGCTTCAGGATGAGAAGTATGATGTGCTTTATTTTTCAGATTTTGAGAATCTGATTCTGCTGCTGCATTCGAATCCCCGTTTTAAAGCGGTTCCGGCCCAGCTGTATTCGTATCAGAAGGGTTATTATCTTGTACTGAAAGTAGCGAAACGAAATCTGAGCATAATCAATCAGCTGGAGCATGCGGCTCCGGAATTCGGAGGAATTTATGTGGTATCGGAAATTTTCCGCCCGATTTTAGAGGAGCATGGAAATTTATTGCTGAAACGCGGAGCAATTGCGAAGCTGACAAAGTATTTTAACGAATAGACGTATAGAAAGCAGAGAGATCGGACCGGCGGGCGAAGAATGGCGGCGCCCGCGGTCCGGTTTTTATTTTTGAAAAAAATCTGCAGCCGAGGGCTGGAATATTTTGCTTCTCGTTATATTGTCTTTTTTTGAAAAAAAAGCTATACTATAACCTGTACGGCATTTTGCAGTCTCTGTCAAAAACGCACCAGGCGAATGTCCAAAACGATTTTCGGAGGTGCAGATGGAAAAACTTGCGACAATGAAAATGTTACCTGAGAGTGAGCGTCCGTATGAAAGAATCATGCAGTACGGTGCGGCTGCGCTGAGTGATGCTGAGCTTTTAGCGGTCATTATCAAGTCCGGGACGAGACAGGCCACGGCCGTTGAGGTTGCAACGGGGCTGCTGGCCGAGTACGGCAGTTTGATTGAATTGGGAAACCAAAGTATTTCAGACCTCATACATGCGGACGGTATTGGAAAGGTAAAGGCTGTTCAGATTATGGCCGTTTGTGAATTAGGAAAACGGATCGGCCGGGGAGTGGGCGCGAAACGGGTACGGATATCCGGAATCGGTCAGCTCGGAAGTATGTTTTTGGCCGAAATGGCAAGACTGAACAAAGAGATTTTCAAGGTGGTGCTGTTAGATAAAAAATGGCAGATTATAAAAGATATCAATATTTCGGTAGGAACCATTGATCAGACGATCGTTCATCCGAGAGAGGTATTTTATGAAGCAGTCAGACACGCTGCTTCTGCCGTTGTACTGGTGCATAATCATCCCAGCGGAGATTGTGAGCCGAGTAAACAGGACCTTGCTGTAACCGCCAGGCTGATGCGGGCCGGGGAGGTCATGGGGATTGAGGTTGTTGATCATTTTATTATCGGCAACGGAACATACAGAAGTCTGTTCCAAGCCGGATATATGGAACATTTGAAGGGCGATTCGAATCGCTAAATTTTCAGCTGATTAAGGAGTTGTAGTGAATGGCAAAGGACATCGGAATCGATTTGGGTACAGCGAACACGCTTGTTCATGTACGCGGAAAAGGAATCGTCATCAGAGAACCATCTGTTGTAGCAATAAATAAAAATACCGGTGAAGTGCTGGATGTCGGGTACGGAGCAAAGCGCATGATCGGCAGGACTCCGAGCAGCATTGTGGCGATCCGTCCGCTGAAAGACGGTGTAATTGCCGATTTTGACGTAACGGAGCAGATGCTGAAATATTTTATCCGCAAAGCAGTGGCCGGCGCGGGGATCGGAAAGCCGAACCTGATCATATGCGTACCCTCCGGCGTTACGGAAGTGGAACGCATGGCGGTGCAGGAGGCGGCGGAAAAGGCCGGTGCCAAAAAGAATCCGATCCTGTTTGAGGAGCCTATGCTTGCCGCCATCGGAGCAGGTCTGGATATTTCCGAGGCAACCGGATGTATGGTGGTGGACATCGGCGGGGGGACGAGCGAGGTCGCCGTTATCTCCATGGGCGGAATCGTAAATTCAAAATCCCTGCGGATCGCAGGAGACGAGTTGGATAACTCGATTATGGTTTATGCAAAAAAAGAGCACAATCTTTTGATCGGCGAACGGACTGCCGAAGAGATCAAGGTTACCATAGGCGCGGCATATCCGAAGCCGCAGGAGGAATACATGGATATCAGAGGCAGGGATATGCTCACCGGCCTTCCGAAGAACGTGCGTATTTCATCTTCGGAAATTGTCGATGCAATTAAGGAGCCCGTTGCCGCCATTGTGGATTCTATCAAAGAAGCGTTGGAGGTCACTCCTCCGGAGCTGGCTGCTGATATTATGGATAAGGGGATTATGCTCACCGGCGGCGGCGCCCTGCTGAGCGGTCTGGACAAGATTATCAAGCTGGAAACCGGCATGCCCGTATTGATTGCGGAATCTCCTTTGGACTGTGTAGCCCTTGGGACGGGAAAATGTCTTGAAGAGGGAAACCTGAGAAGAGTTCTCTATATGAACAGAGCCTAAGCGGATTTGTATTTCTTTAGGGGCGCAGGCATAAAATATCTCCAGAAACGCCGCGTTTGGTAAACAGAACTGCTGCCTTTTCATCTTTTATTCGAGCCGCCCCGGCGATATGGAGGTCAGAATGCCGAAACGAATTAAAAATACGATTTTTATCCTTTTGATCATTACCGTCTTTTTGATTGTGATCTTGTTTATTTCAAGTAATCCGGACAGCAAGTTGCATTCGCTGTACAAGGCTGTCAGTGCGCCGTTTCAGCTGATTCAGAGAGGATTCACTTCGGTGGGAAAGGGAATCAGCCAGAGACTGGCGGTCCTTTCCGATTACAGTGATATCCGCGACCGTCTGAACGAACTGCAGTCGGAAAATGACCGCCTTTCCGTGCAGCAGGAGGAATATGAGCGGCTGCAGCAGGAGAATGAGAAGCTTCGTGCACTGCTGGATCTGAAGGCGTATTTTACTGACTATCATATGGTGGCCGCAAATATTATTGCGCAGGATGTTACGGATTGGTTCAACGAACTGACGATTGACCGCGGAACAGCAGACGGACTGTATGACGGAAGCGTTGTCATTACATCAAAGGGCTTAGTAGGAATTGTCTATAACGCGGGGCCTTTTTCTTCAAAAGTCAGGACCGTTGCGGATGAACAAAACACGGTTATGGGCAGAATTGCGCGGAATAACGAGCTGGTCAGAGTGCGGGGCATGTCCTATGAAAATTATGTGCGGCAGCTGAAGCTTGACCGTATTACCGCCGGTACGGATTTATATGTCGGAGATGTCATTATCACTGCGGAAAGCGGAGGCGTATATCCGAAGGGCCTTGTGATCGGAACGGTAGTTGAGGTGAATCTTTCCTCCGGATCGGAACGTTCCGCCGTCATAGAGCCTGCGGTGAATTTAGGCAGAATCAGCGAGGTTTATGTACTTGTCAGCCGGGACGGCAAGGCGGAGGGCGAATAATGTGAAAAACAAAAGAGGGCATATCCTGTTCTGCGCGATTGGAGTGATTCTGCTTTCCGTCATTCAGGAGGGTTTTTTTAACTATGCCAGGCTTTTTGGCGTGAAGCCGAATATTTTACTTGTATTTCTTTATCTTTTGGCTGTGCGGCTGCCTGTCCGCCAGGCCCTGGTGGCAGGGGTATGTACGGGGCTGTACATAGATATTCTTTACAGCAGATTTTTGGGGCTTTATGCTTTGCTGTTTATGTATTTCGCGGTGTTTGCGGCAGGCCTCAGCTACGGCCCGCTCAAGGAAAACAGGCTTTGGATGGCCGGCATGGCGCCGCCCTTTTTTATTTTATTTGGCATGGCGGAAAGTTTTGTGGTACGCTTACTCATGATGTATACCTCCGGTACGGCCGTGCTGTATGAAAGCTACGGACGCCATATGCTGGAACGGATTTTACCCGTGGCATTTTATAATCTTCTGGTCTTTGCGGTCCTGTTCTTTCCGGTCTCGTTTGCCTGGAGAAAGCTGGATCCGGAGCAAAAAACGTTATATTGCTGACAGGCGGTACGCCGCAGCGGCGGATCCCGCCGCACAGTTAGGATGGTGCTTTTTGTGCTGCAGGAAAATTGGACGAATTTAAAAGAAAAAATTATCGCCGTGCTGAAAAACAGATGCTTTTATATCGGGGTCATTGTTTTTCTCGTAATGCTGCTGCTGATCGGCCGTTTATATCATCTGCAGATCGTAAACGGAGATGAATATAACAGAAAGGCGGACCGCGTCATCGGAAATATCGTGTCTTTAGCCGTGGATACGCCGCGGGGAAATATTTATGACCGCAACGGAATTCTGCTGGCCACTACGCGCGCCTCGTATAAAGTGCAGATGACGAATGTCAATAAAGAACAGTCGTTCCGTGATGAAATGTATTTGAAGCTGATTGAGCTGTTTGAGGCAAATGACGATGTATATACAAACGGACTGGCCAGATATCTTGCTTCACCGGACGAGTGGGGAAGTCAGCTGAAGGGGGAGGATAAGAGTCAGGAACGCGCGAATTGGATCAATCATATCGCCATTAAAAAGTCGGATCGTGACGGGATTACAACGGCGCGGGATGCATTTGCGTATCTGCGCAATGTGCGCTTTAAACTCGATGCCTCCTACACGGATGAACAAGCATATAAAATCATGATCATCCGCTACCAGACATTTCGTTACGGCTTGAGCTATCTTACGCCTACGACGCTGGCAACAGATGTCTCCGAAGAGACAATGGAAACGATTGAAGCGCGGTATCTGGAATTTCCGGGGGTCACTACAGAAGAAACCTATTTTCGAGAATATGTCGGGACAGAACCCCTTAGCCATGTGATCGGCTATGTACGAGCCATCAGCAGTGAAGAATATGAAGTGATGAAAGAGGAAGGCTATGCCAATGACGATATCATCGGCAAGGTGGGCATCGAAAAAGCGGCAGAGGCGCTGCTGCGGGGAGAAAAAGGGGTTCGGGAGGTATATCTGGAGGACGGAATGGTAAGAGAGTATTCCTATCAGGCTCCGGTTCCGGGCAATGACCTGTATCTGACGATTGATTATAATCTGCAGAAGGCTGTTCTTGAAACCTTAGAACGCAATATTCAGAAGATCGCGGCTTCGGCAGACGGCAAAAACAATTTCGGAGACGCCGCGGCAGGCGCCGTCGTTGTTATGAACGTCAAAACCGGAGAGGTTTTGGCAATGGCCAATTATCCGACTTATGACAACAGTATCTTTTTGCAGCCGTCTTCCAACCAAGAAGCGCAGCAGGCGATTACCGATTTGTTTCAGGACCCGACCTCGCCCAGCCTGAATCGGGCGGCACAGGGCTTATATCCGGTGGGGTCCACCATTAAGCCGCTTATCGCCGTTGCAGGCTTGGAGTCCGGCGCTACAGATGTGAACAGAGAGGTGGTCTGCAGGGGAATCATTGAATTCAACAATCATACGCATACCTGTCTGTCTTCACACGGCAGTATCTCTATGATCCGCGCAATATCCGAGTCGTGCAATATTTATTTTCAGCAGATTGCCGTCGATATGGGGATTGAAACAGTGGATCAATGGGCAAAAACCTTTGGACTGGCTGAAAAAACCGGCATCGAAATCAGTGAATACACAGGATACAGAAGCAATCCCGAGACGATGAAAATCAAAGAATCTGATATTTATCATATTTGGAGTGATTCCGATACCGCACAGACTGCCATCGGACAGCTGTATACCCTCTTTACCCCGCTTCAGCTGTGCCGCTATGCGGCGGCGCTCGGCAACGGCGGCTATTTGCGTACTCCGTATCTGATTGATTCCGTACTTGCAAAGGACGGTACTGTCATTTCCGATAACAGTGAAAAACAAGCGGCTTATTCGAAAATTGATGTCAGCGCCTATGCATTGTCTCAGGTAAAGGCCGGTATGGTGGATATGGCAAACCGTAACAGTCAGGCAAAGGAAGCCTTCAAAGGGTTGGGCCAGGGATTTGTGGCGGCCAAAACCGGAACGCCTGAAACCGGAATGGAGGCCTTTGGCCACAGCTCCCATTCGCTGGTAATCTGCTATGCACCTGCGGATGATCCGGAAATTGCCATCTCCATCGTCATTGAACACGGAACCTGGGGCAGCAACTCACTCCCCATCGCCGGTGATGTAATCAAGGCTTATTTTGGCGAAACCTATATCGATAGCTGGAATCACGCCCGGCAGGAAGGGTACACCTGGCAGAGTCTGATCCGATAGCCGAATACAGGATTTTCACATAAAACCGCGGTACGACGCCAGCCGCAAAGCTGCCGCGTTTGCGGTTTTTCTTATTTTGTGCTATACTAATCGAGATAAACAAATTTATATGGAAGAAGGTGGGCGCTATGGCCAGAAATTATTCTGAGATTACGCCTGAAATTGCCAAACTTGCAGAGCTGTGCGGCGGAAATAGTATAATCGAGCCGGAGCTGTATATTCAGCACAAGGTAAACCGGGGACTGCGGGATTTAAACGGAAAGGGCGTGCTGACAGGACTGACTGAGGTCTCAGAGATCAAGTCGACGGAAGTAATAGACGGGGTGGAACACCCCTGTTACGGAAAGCTGTACTATCGCGGCGTGGATGTGGAGGATCTTGTAAAGGGATTCATTTCCGACGGACGGTTCGGCTTTGAAGAAACTGTGTACCTATTGCTGTTCGGCCGACTGCCGGCCCCGAAAGAGCTGGAGGCTTTTTATAAAGTGCTGGCAAGCTACCGGACGCTTCCCGGTTCTTTTGTAAGAGACATTATTATGAAAGCGCCGAGCCTTGACATGATGAATACGCTTGCGCGCAGCGTTCTTACATTGTACGCATATGACGATGCGGCGAATGATATCAGCATTCCGAATGTGCTGCGGCAGTGTATTCTGCTGATCGCATTATTTCCGCTGCTTTCTGTCTATGGGTATCAGGCATATGATTATTATCTGAACGACGGGACGAGTTTTTTCATTCATGAACCGAAGGCCGAGCTGTCAACCGCGGAGAATATCCTGCATATGCTCCGTTTAGACAGTAAGTATACTGCCCTCGAAGCAAAAATTCTGGATATTGCCCTTGTATTGCATGCAGAACACGGCGGCGGCAACAATTCTACTTTTACGACCCGGGTGGTTTCCTCCTCCGGCACAGATACCTATTCTGCGATTGCCGCGGCGCTGGGCTCTCTGAAAGGGCCGAAACACGGCGGGGCAAACATCAAGGTCGTTCAAATGGTAGAGAATATCAAAGAGCACGTAAAGGATTGGGAGGATGAGGAAGAGGTCGGCAGATATCTGGAGAAGATTCTGACAAAGCAGGCATTTGATAAAAGTGGGCTGATTTACGGAATGGGACATGCAGTTTATTCCCTGTCCGATCCGCGGGCCAATATCTTCAAATCATTTGTAGAAAAGCTCAGTGATGAGAAGAATTTACATAAAGAATACGCGCTGTATGCCAATATTGAGAGAATGGCGCCGAAAATTATCGAGAAATCGCGTAAAATGTATAAGGGCGTCAGTGCGAATATTGACTTTTACAGCGGTTTTGTATACAGCATGCTCGGCCTGCCGACGGAGCTGTTTACCCCGATTTTTGCGATGGCGCGGATTGCCGGCTGGAGTGCGCATCGAATTGAAGAGCTGGTGAATGCCAGTAAAATCATACGGCCCTCTTATAAAAGCGTGCAGCCTCACAGGGAATATATTGCGTTGGCGGACCGGAAGCCGCTTGGGGCCGAATAAAGAGCTGCAAAGAGGAAAAAAAGGGGCGGAACCCATCGGTTCCGCCTTTTTTTATTTTACCGCAGGCAGGGTGCGCGCTTCTCTCAGGCAGTCCGTATCTTCGGAAAAGAAAGGCTTCAGCACAAAAGAATAACAGAATTGCTTTTCTCTCAGCTGATACCGTGGAGGCAGCACAGGACCGCAGCTGTTGGAACCGATCCCAGATTGCTTGTAATCAATATGCACGATTGTTTCAGGGCGGGGCAGCAATTCTCTGCGATGCTGTGCACGCGTCAGGTCCTCCGGTGTATAATGCAGCGCGCTGAATTCAAATTCCGGCATACCTTTTATCAGAAGCCCGCGGCCGAGACGATCTGTTACCGCAGCCCATTTTGTACGGAAATGGTTGCCGGTTTCCTGGGGGAACAGATAATTCGTAAACGCGCTCTCTACAGAGGAGCGAAATACCGCCATTTTACCTGCCTGATCCGTTGTAATCAGTGCATCGATCACCTCGTCGAGATCGCCGTCCAATACGGCGGACAGCTTGTACAGCGTCAGATCGATGCGATGATCCGTCACGCGATTTTGCGGATAATTATAAGTACGGATTCGTTCGCTTCTGTCTCCTGTACCCACCTGGCTTTTCCGCGTCTCGGCAACCGCAGAATCCCGGGCGCCTTTATACATCTCATACAGCTTTGAGCGCAGCACCCTCAGCGCCCGCTCTTTATTTTTCAGCTGTGACTTTTCATCTTGGCAGGATACCACGAGTCCCGTAGGCTTATGTGTGATCCGGATGGCAGACTCCGTTTTATTGATGTGCTGGCCGCCTGCGCCGCTGGAGCGGAACGTATCGATCTGAAGGTCATTCATGTTAATATCAACCTCCACATCGTCCATTTCCGGCAGCACCGCCACCGTTACCGTAGAGGTGTGTATGCGGCC
>USLW01000059.1 GCA_900555605.1 uncultured Clostridium sp.
GGCCTGCATCTGACCGTTGCGGATTCCGGATGGGCTAAATTCTCCTGGGGTAAAATATACGGTCAATGGATTGCGGGATCTGCCGTGTTAGGGTATGATATGGACAAGTTTGATCCCCACAGGCTACTGCAGGTAATCGAAAAATACAAAATTACGACGTTTTGCGCGCCGGCAACCATGTACCGCTTCATGATTAAGGAGGATATTACCAAATACGATCTTTCTTCGATCCATCATTGCTGCATGGCAGGCGAGCCGCTGAATCCGGAAGTTTTCCGGCAATGGGAGAACCTCACCGGGCATAAGCTTTATGAGGGCTTTGGCCAATCCGAGGGGCCGGTGCTGCTGGCAAACTATGCGTGGATCGATCCGAAGCCGGGATCTACGGGGAAGGCCTCTCCGCTGTTTGATATCCATATCGTGGACCAGAACGGAAAGGAATGTGAAATCGGAGAGGAAGGGGAGCTGGTAATCCGCGGCGCCCTGAAGAACAGACCTGTCGGACTGACGATCGGTTATTATCATGACGACGCGGCAAATGAGAAGCTGTTTGCGGGCGGAGATTTTCATACAGGAGACAATGCCTGGTACGATGAGGACGGTTACATCTGGTTTATCGGCAGAAAAGACGACGTCATCAAATGCTCAGGGTACCGGATTGGTCCCTTTGAAGTGGAAAGCGCCTTAATGACGCATCCTGCTGTTTTGGAATGTGCGATTACGGCTGCACCGGACCCTGTCCGGGGACAAGTAGTCAAGGCTACCATTGTACTGACACGCGGCTATACCGCCTCCGATGAACTGAAGAAAGAACTGCAGAATCATGTGAAGCGCATTACCGCGCCGTATAAATATCCGCGGGTCGTTGAATTCGTGGAAGAACTGCCCAAAACCGTCAGCGGAAAAATCCGCCGTGCGGCGATCCGGGAGCAGACCGTCCAGACGCCGGAGAAATAACGGATATAATTATTTTTTCCATTGCTTTCTGCCGCCTTCTTTTGTATAATCTGGCTACAGCCTTTTCCTAACACGCGTGTGAAATGCGGCAATTGCGCCGTAAGGTGAGTATGATCTGAAAGGAGCTGATTTGAATTGATTACAAAAGGGTGGTCTTTGTTCTGACCTAAAATGAACAGGACGCCGGTTCCGGACGTGGATGACATATAACAAAGATATGCCGTTCATGTCCGGCCGGCTGGTTTATCCTAAAATAAAGAGGTGGTTCATTTTTGTCCTATAAAAACGCAAAGGACTTTCTTCCACCTAATCTTTTGGCAGAGGTTCAAAAATATGCGGGCGGCACGCTTTTGTATATTCCTACTGGCAGTCAGCCCCGGGTGCCTTGGGGTGCGCTTACCGGAACGCGGCAGGAGCTGGCGGACCGCAATAGAGCAATACGCAGCGATTTTTCAGACGGTTGTGATATGCGTGAAATATCCGCAAAATATTGCTTGTCGGAAGAAAGTGTCAAAAAGATTATTTACAACAAGACGGCAGCGGAGCGCATTTCGGAATAGAAACGTCTGAGTGCGCAGCAGCTGAGACTGAAATATGAATGAAATGAAGTTATGATCTTTATTTGAAAAATGCGGCCGCATGTGCAGCCGCATTTTATATTTTTACGAAGAAATTTTTCGGAAAAAGAAGCAGGTTCGGGAAAAGAAAGCTTGTATATTATAGCGGGCTTGCGCAAAGGCGACTGCCGCGTGTTTTACGAAAGGATCCGGTAGCAATTTTTTGCAGAATTATGATATAATAGGTTTTACGGATTTGTTATGAAAGGTCCGTAAAATGTCTGTGCCGGAATTCGGGCGGCCGGTAAAGTCTGTACGGCGGATCCGGAACGGTTCAGACAATTAAATCTTAAAAGAAAGGAAAGCTTTTGCGGGGCAAAAGCATGGTGATGGCTATGCGGCGTACGTACAAAAAGATATTATGCGCACTGACTGCGTTTTTGCTGTTTTTGACTTTAGCAGCCGGATGCGGGAAAAAGAATCAGAATGAAGAGAGCGGCGGAGGCGGAGATTCTTCGGTAAAAATCAATATTGCCGCGCTGAAAGGCCCCACCGGCATTGGAATGGTTAAGCTGCGGGATCAGGTTCAAAAGAAAACAGCAAAGGGCAATTATGAAATTAAATTCGTCGGTACGCCGGATGAAATTACGGGGGATTTGATAAAAGGGGATTTGCAGATCGCGGCACTGCCGACAAATGCCGCGGCGGTGCTGTACAATAAAACAGGAAAGATTCAGCTTGCGGCGCTCAATACCCTCGGCGTGCTGTATATTTTGGAAAAGGGAGAAACCATTCAGACGGTTTCGGATTTAGACGGCAGGACAATATATGCCACAGGGCAGGGCGCGACGCCGGAATATGTATTGGATTATATTTTAAAAGCCAATCACGTCACTGCTGATGTCAGCTATGAGAAAGGCTCGGAACATGCGGAATTGGTGGCACAGGCGCTGGCAGGTCAGGCGGATGTTGTTATGCTGCCGGAACCTTTTGTGACAACGCTTTTGTCAAAAAGCGGCGAATACCGCATTGCGCTGAATTTGACGGAAGCGTTTGAACAGGCTTGCGCGGGGCAGGACAAAGCGGGGACTGTGCTGACAATGGGATGTATTGTGGTAAATAAAGAATTTGCGCAGCAGCATCCGGAGGCGGTGAATCAGTTTCTGGATGCGTACAAAGCATCTGCGGAATATGCGGCGGCCAATTTAGACGAAACAGCGGAACTTACCGCGCAATACGGCATTATGGCTTCTGCGGAGGCGGCAAAGCGCGCAATCCCGAACTGTAATATCGTTTATATAGACGGGACGGAAATGAAGGATAAGATCGGCGGCTTTTTCGGCGTGCTGTATGATTATAACGCAGGGTCCATAGGAGGCCGCATACCGGATGAGAATTTTTACTACGGCCGGTGATTACGGCCCGGAGCGCAATACTGCCAGACAGCATAAAAGCCGCCTTATTTCAATTCTGAGCAAGGCGGCTTCAGCTGCAGTATGGCTGTTGATCTGGTTCCTCGCGGCGAAAGCCGTTGACCTTGAGGTTCTGGTTCCGCCTCCTGCGGCAGTGTTGAAAAGCTTGGGCAGCCTGATTCAGCAGCCGCTTTTCTGGAAGTCGATCCTGTACAGCATCTGCCGTGTGCTGGCCGGCTTTATACTGGCCTCCGCAGCCGGGACTGTTTTGGCGGTTCTGACCTATATCAGTCCCTTTCTGCGGGACTTTTTTTATCCGATGATCAATACGGTAAAAGCAACTCCTGTGGCATCTTTTATTATCCTCGCGTTAATGTGGTTCGCAACGGGACGCGTACCTGTTTTTATCTGCTTTCTGATGGTGCTGCCTACGGTTTGGACCAATCTGACCTCCGGCCTGAACCAAACGGACCCGGAATTGCTGGAAATGGGAAAGGCTTATCATTTTAACAAAAAAAAGATGATGCGTCTGATTTACATTCCGTCTGTTTTTCCGTATTTTCAGGCGGCACTTTCCGCGGGTATCGGAATGGCCTGGAAGGCGGGGGTCGCAGCGGAGGTAATCGGCAGACCGGAATTTTCCATCGGCAAGGAGCTGTATGCATCTAAAATATACATTGAAATGCCGGATATGTTTGCATGGACGCTGGTGGTAATTCTGATCAGTATGGTGATTGAAAAGGTTTTGGTGAAAATGATCGGTCTGGCAGGCGGCTCTCGGCGCCGGCGGAACGAAGAGGCGCAGCGGGAAAAATAAAAGTTTTCACGCGGGAATTTAAGAAAGGCTGGAAGTTACGATGCGCGCTGAGGCTGCGGAAGCAATTTGTTTTTTATACGGCGGAAAAGAACCCTATCAGCCGGCATATGAACTGCGTGAAGTCACAAAGTGTTATGCGGGACAGACTGTATTGGATCGTGTGACGCTGTCCCTGCCCGCGGCGGGGGTCTGCGTGATATCCGGCCGTTCCGGGATTGGAAAAACCACGCTCCTGATGATCTTGGCGGGCCTGCTAAAGCCCGACAGCGGAATACGCAGCGGCTTTGACGGAAAAAGAATCTCTGTTTTATTCCAAGAGGACAGACTGCTGCCCTGGCTCACGGTTTATGAAAATGTTGCGGCGGCATTGGACCGGCCTTCTGAAAAAGAGATTATGCGGCTGCTGTCCATGGTTTCGCTTGAGGAGGCAGCGGACAAATATCCGCATATGCTCAGCGGGGGGATGAAACGCCGCGCTGCAATTGCCAGGGCTTTGCTGTTCGGCGGGGATATCTATCTGTTTGATGAGCCTTTTAAAGGACTTGACGATACGCTGAAATCCGGTATGATCGACAGAATCCGGAAAGAATGTGCCGGAAAGCTGCTGGTGGTAATCAGCCACGATGCAGAGGAGGCAGAGCAGTTGACAAAGGAATGCAGGTAGCGTTACAATAACAAATTGTATAATGCTTTGCGGCAAATGAAAACATTTTTGGAGGTTTTGGGCAATGAAAGCGGCAGAACAGATGGCAAAGGTATATGAACCTTCCCAGGCAGAAGGAAGAATTTATAAAAATTGGGAAGAGAAAGGGTATTTCGGCTGCAGTGCAGATCCGAATAAAAAGCCGTATACGATTGTAATCCCGCCTCCGAATATCACCGGTCAGCTGCATATGGGACATGCGATGGACAATACGCTTCAGGATATTTTAATCCGGTTTAAACGTATGCAGGGCTATGCGGCGCTGTGGCTGCCGGGTACAGATCATGCGAGTATTGCGACCGAAGCCAAAATTGTGGATGCGCTGGCCAAAGAAGGCCTGAAAAAAGAGGATATCGGACGGGAAGCCTTTTTAGAGCGCGCTTGGGAGTGGAAAGCGCATTACAGCGGCAGAATCATTGAACAGCTGAAACGCATGGGAAGCTCCTGCGATTGGAGCCGGGAACGCTTTACAATGGACGAGGGCCTTTCGGAAGCGGTGCTGGAGGTTTTTCTGCGTCTCTATCAAAAAGGATTGATTTATCGGGGGGAGCGGATTACGAACTGGTGTCCGAAGTGCAATACCTCGATTTCCGATATTGAAGTGGAATATGAAGAAATGGACGGAAGCTTTTGGCATATCCGCTACCCGTTTGCAGACGGCAGCGGCGCGCTGATTATCGCGACTACGCGGCCGGAAACCCTGCTGGGCGATACCGCGGTGGCAGTCAATCCGGAGGATGAGAAATATAAAGATATAATTGGGAAAAAATTAATTCTGCCCTTGGTAAACAAAGAAATCCCGGTGATTGCGGATTCGTATGTGGAGCTTGGATTTGGTACCGGAGCAGTCAAAATTACGCCTGCCCATGACCCGAATGATTTTGAGGTTGGGCAGCGTCACGGTCTGCCTGTGATCCGCATTATGGACGATCGGGGCAGGATCAATGAAAACGGCGGAAAATACTGCGGTATGGACCGTTATGAGGCGCGCCGGCAGATTATTCAGGATTTGGATGCACTGGGCCTGTTGGTGAAAACCGAGCCGCATCGTCATAATGTAGGAACCTGTCAGCGCTGCGGAACCGTAGTGGAGCCGGTGGTCTCCAAGCAATGGTATGTGAAAATGAAGCCACTGGCAGAGCCGGCTATTGAAGCGGTGCGCAGCGGAAAGGTTCAATTTGTTCCGGACCGTTTTTCAAAGATCTATTATAATTGGATGGAGAATATTCAGGATTGGTGTATTTCGCGGCAGCTGTGGTGGGGACATCGGATTCCTGCCTATTATTGCAAAAACTGCGGCCATACGGAGGTTGCGAAAACCATGCCGGCGTGCTGTCCGGCCTGCGGCTGCAGGGAATTTGAGCAGGATCCTGATACGCTGGATACTTGGTTCAGCTCGGCGCTGTGGCCGTTTTCTACCTTGGGATGGCCGAAAGAGACTGCGGATCTGAAATATTTTTATCCCACGGATGTCCTTGTAACCGGATACGATATTATTTTCTTCTGGGTAGCCAGGATGATTTTTTCAGGCCTGGAGCAGATGGGAGAAGCGCCGTTCCATCATGTGCTGATTCACGGCCTGATCCGCGATGCACAGGGACGAAAAATGTCCAAATCCTTAGGAAACGGCATTGATCCGCTGGAGATTATCGATAAATATGGAACTGACGCACTGCGTTTCGCGCTTATATCCGGAAACGCACCCGGAAATGATCAGCGCTTTTTGGAGGAAAAGGTTGAAGCTGCCAGAAATTTTGCCAATAAGATCTGGAATGCAACGCGTTTTGTGCTGATGAATTTTGATGAAAATCCGGATTTTGACGCCGTAGATCCGCAGAAGTTTACTGCCGCGGATAAGTGGATCCTTTCTTCCGTCAATCAGCTTGTGCGTGAGGTTACGGAAAATCTGGATAAATATGAACTTGGCGTTGCCCTTTCAAAGGTGTATGATTTTATATGGGACCAATATTGCGATTGGTACATTGAACTGGTAAAGCCGCGCCTGTTTGATCCCGAAAACGGAACGCGCCTTGAAGCGCAGTATGTACTGAATGCGGTATTGGTAACCTGCATGAAGCTGCTGCATCCGTTTATGCCGTTTGTAACAGAAGAAATTTATCAGAGCTTGTACCATGATGCGGATAGCATTATGATATCCCAATGGCCGGAATATCAGGCCTCCATGAACTATGCCGAGGAGGAACGGAAGATGTCGCTTGTAATCGGCGTTATCCGCAGTATTCGGAATATCCGGCAGGAAATGAATGTGCCGCCGGCAAAAAAAGCGCAGCTCTTGTTTGTGACCGGCCGGTACGGCGCGTTCTTGAAAGAGGCGGAGCCTTATTTTCAGCGGCTGGCATATGCTTCGGGTATTTCGATTCAGCCGAATAAGGACGGGATCCCGGAGGATGCGGCATCAGCGGTTGTGGATACGGTGGAAGTATATATTCCGCTGGAGGATCTGATCGATTTTGAAAAAGAGATTGAACGGCTGAAAAAAGAACAGGCAAAGCTTGCGGAGGAGCTTGCCCGCGTGCATGCGAAGCTCGGGAATGCGGGATTTCTGGCAAAGGCGCCGGAAAAGGTGATATCCGAAGAAAAAGAAAAACAAGCGAAATACACGATGATGCATCAAAGCGTTGCGGAAAGACTGGCTTCTCTGCTGAAAAAAGCAGGCAAATAACGAAAGGGCGGGTAATGCATGAAAGTAAGCGAAATCATTAAAATTCTTGAAGCGAAGGTATTGACCGGGGAGGATCATCTGGATCTGGAGGTTTATTCCGGATGCGGTGCAGACCTGATGAGTGACGTGATGGCATTCGTAAAAGAGAGTGTCATTTTGTGCACAGGTCTGGTAAATGCGCAGGTAGTGAGAACTGCGGAAATGATGGATATCCGGGTGATTTGTTTTGTACGGGGAAAGGTTCCCGGAGAGCAGATCGTCGAATTGGCAAAGGAAAAAGGAATTATTGTACTGACCACGAATCACCCGCTGTTTATTGCCTGCGGAAAGTTGTACAGTGCCGGTATTGTGGGGCGAGGTGTATGGAATTGAATGAAACGGGAGACGCGGTTGTAAAACTGCATTATGACATAGATGCCGAAGACTTTTCAGCAGCGGGCGAGGCTTCCAGCGGCGTCAAAAAGACGCTGAACCGGCTCGGCGTAGCGCCCAATGTGGTGAAACGGGTTGCGATTGCCATGTATGAGGCGGAGATCAACGCGGTGATACATGCAGGCGGCGGAGCCGCGGACGTTGCAATCAGTCCGGAAAAGATTATTGTGGTGATCTCTGACAACGGACCAGGCATTCCGAATATTGACCAGGCAATGCAGGAGGGGTGGTCTACTGCCTCGGAAACCGTCCGGGAGCTGGGTTTCGGGGCAGGAATGGGTCTGCCGAATATGAAGCGTTATACGGATGAACTGAAAATTGAAAGTACGGTAGGAAAGGGTACAGCAGTAACACTCATCGTAAACATACAATAAAGGTGATACATATGTCTGATTATTTCCATTCTGTCGAACTGGACGAACGCCTGTGCAAAGGCTGTACAAATTGTATCAAACGATGTCCCACGGATGCAATCAGAGTCAGAAAAGGCAAAGCGCGGATTATGAATGAGCGTTGCATTGACTGCGGAGAATGCGTGCGGATCTGTCCGTATCGTGCAAAGGTCGCACATACGGATTCACTGGATATTTTAGCCGATTATCAATATACGGTGGCATTGCCGGCGCCTACGCTGTACATGCAGTTCAATCAAAATTATACGAGAGAGCATATCGTATATGCACTAAAACTGCTGGGTTTCGATTATGTGTACGAAGTGGCGAGAGGCGCGGAAATCGTAACAGAAGCAACGGACCGCCTGATGGAAAAGCCGGACACAGAGCTGCCTTTGATTTCGTCTGCCTGTCCTGCGGTGGTGCGGCTTATCCAAGTGCGGTTTCCCAGCCTGATTCCGCATTTAGTACCGGTGAAGTCTCCTATGGAGATTTCCGCTATGAACGCCCGGAGAGAGTTCTGCGAGGCCAATCATGTTGCGCCGGAGGATGTAGGCGTGTTTTTTATATCGCCCTGTGCCGCGAAGATGACGAGCGTCCGGGCGCCGATTGAATTGAAAAGGTCTAATGTGGATGGCGTGTTTTCCATTAAGACCATTTATTTTAAGCTGCTGAAGCTGCTGTCCAAAATGAAGGACAAGGAAGTGGAGAATTTTCTTCAGGCTGGTCATAAGGGGATTCGATGGGCTTCTACGGGCGGGGAGGCGCTGGCGCTGAAGACAGATAAGGTGCTTTCCGTCGACGGGATCCAGAATGTTGTACATATTTTTGATGAGCTGGAAAACGATAAAATAGAGGATGTTGATTTTATCGAGGCTTCTGCGTGCACAGGAGGCTGCCTGGGCGGCCCGCTTACAGTGGAGAATCTGTATGTGGCCAAAACCAGAAATCGGCGGTATATCAATATGACGCCGCGGATGCTGTACCCGGTATCGGATACAGAGCTTCAGGAAAATGCATGGGAGGTGGTGCCGACCCACCGGGATGTTACGACATTGGACAGCGATATCACCGAGGCGATGAAAAAGCTGCGGAATATGAACGAAATTTATGAACAGCTGCCGGCACTTGACTGCGGCGCCTGCGGCGCGCCGAGCTGCAGAGCGCTGGCGGAGGACGTGGTGCGGGGCTATGCAAGCACTACGGATTGTATTTTTATATTACGTGAAAAAGTCAGAGAACTGGCACAGCAGATGATTGTGCTGGAGGGGATGATGCCCCCGGTTATGGATAGGGAGGATTCAAACACATGAAAGTATCTGAAATTGCAAACAGGCTGGATATGAAGCTGCTGTCCGGCGATCCGGACAGAGAAATCAGCGGCGTCTATACCTGCGACCTGCTG
>USLW01000060.1 GCA_900555605.1 uncultured Clostridium sp.
CGAGGAAAAAGATAAAAATCTGACTTTCAACCGTGCCATTTCTGCGCAGCGTCAGCCAGGGTCCTCTATCAAGCCGATTCTGGTCTATGCGCCTCTGATTGATCAAAAAATAATTACAGCGGGAACAGTAATCGACGATGCCCCCTCTTATCTTGACCCGCAAAAGCCCGATGAAATCTGGCCTACAAATGCGGATAACGCTTTTCACGGCTTGACTACGGTCCGCAGAGCCCTTGCCGATTCTTATAACGTTGTTGCAGTTAAGCTATATCAGGATCATCAGGAGCTGGGACTTTCCTATCTGAAAAAGCTTGGGATTGACAGGATGGAGGAAACGCAGCTCGCTCTGGCTCTTGGCGGAATGACAAACGGCGTGTCTACTATGCAGATGGCAGCTGCGTATGTACCGTTTGCAAACAGCGGCATATACTACGAACCGATCCTGTTTACAAAAGTATACGACAAGGATGGAAAACTTCTATTGGATAATACTTCCGACACCACGCTTGTATACGAGGACCACCGCACACCTTCGGTAATGACGTCGCTTTTAGAAGAGGTTGTAAAATCCGGTACAGGTACATCGACACAGGTGTATAACGGAAATCAAGAAAAAATCGCCACTGCAGGAAAAACAGGTACGACCTCCAGTACGTATGACTACTGGTATGTTGGCTATACGCCGTATTACACCGCCGCCGTATGGTACGGTTATGACAAGCAAACAAGTATTTCCTATGCGGAACGCGGCGCGGCGACAAGGCTTTGGGGCGTGATTATGAATCGCATTCACAAAGACCTTGCGGCAAAAAGTTTTGCATACGGATCAGACCTTATCAGCTGTGACGTCTGTACAAAATCCGGTAAATATCCTACCTCAGCCTGTTACAGTGCAAATTCCGTAAAAAAAGAGGTCTTTATGTCTGGGACACAGCCCACACCGCATGATTCCTGCACATATCATAAATAATTATTATAAATTAGCATTACAAATTGAGAAGAAGCTGTATCAAAGCTAAAAACTTTGATACAGCCCCTTCTTCAGTCATTCTATAAGCTTTTAGAACTTGTTTTTTATGTATGCGTATACATTTTCCGGAATTTGATCCCGGAACTCTTCAATCAGACCTTCTTCCGTCAGCCATCTGATATTGGAAGAACGCAGATTCAAATGGCTGGGAATTAAATGGACCGGTACGTCTAAGTCAATTACACTGCGGATCAATTCCAGCTCCTTTTCAACGTGAATGGTTGGATGAAAGCTCCGTGCCACACCGTCCGCTTTCAGCTTATCAATCGAATCGGCAAGCCAGCCTTCATTTTCAATATATACGGATACGTTATCCAAGCCTTCCTCCGCAGCCGCGGCTTCAATCAGCGCTTTCATGTCTGCGGAAGGGATCCAGCGCCTGTGCTCGTCGCATTTGAGCGTCATGATGACTGCAACAACATGATCGCTGCGTTCTGATAAATAACGCAGCGAGTTCATATGCCCTGTGGTAACAGGATCATAATTTCCAGGTAAAAGTACGGTTCCCAAAAACTTTTTATTCATTAGAAGCCTTCCCTCCTCAGTCCTCATCGTCGTCGCTCATGTTCTTCTTCGCTTCATCAATTATTTTCTGTGCAATATTTGCCGGAACCTCATCATAACGTACAAATTCTGAAGTAAAACTTCCGCGGGCCTGCGTCATGGAACGAAGATCCGTCGCATATTTAAACATCTCTGCATACGGAACTTCCGCAACAATTTCCTGCATATTCTTCGGCAGCGGATTCATCCCCAGCACACGGCCCCGCCGCTTGTTCAAATCTCCCATAACCGCACCGGTATAATCATCCGGGACAACAATGCTGACACTCATAACAGGTTCCAAAAGGACTGGAGATGCCATAGGAAGTCCCTTCTTATATGCCAAAGACGCAGCAACCTTAAAGGCCATTTCCGACGAGTCTACAGGATGATAGGAACCGTCAACAAGCGTTGCCTTCAATCCGACCATCGGATAACCTGCCAATACACCCTTCCTGATGCTGTCCTGCAGACCCTTTTCCACAGCCGGAAAATAGTTTTTCGGGACTGCGCCGCCGAATACTTTTTCGCCGAATTCTAATCCAGGTTTTTCTCCGGGCTCAAAAATGATTTTCACATGACCGTACTGTCCGTGTCCGCCTGATTGTTTTTTGTGTTTGCCTTCGACTTCCACTCTCTTGCGGATTGCCTCCCGATATGCAATCTTCGGATCCGTTAAATCAACGCTGACAGAATATTTGGCTTTTAACTTATTTACAATAATATCAAGATGCTGTTCTCCTACTCCGGAAATCATCATTTGAGAGGTTTCTGCATCCTGTGCGAAGCGGAACGTCGGATCTTCATCCTGCAGCCGGGAAAGCCCCTGGCTGATCTTTTCCTCATCGCCTTTTGCCTTAGGCGTAATGGCAAGTGATATCTGCGGTGCTGGAAATACAATCGGATCGATAAAAACAGGCTTTGTCTTTGTGCAAAGCGTATCATTGGTCGCTGTTACGGAAAGCTTCGAAACCGCACCGATATCACCGGCAATCAATTCCGAAACAGGAAGCTGTTTCTTTCCCCGCAGGTTGAATACTTGTGCAATTCTCTCATCAGCGCCCTTTGCGCTGTTAAACAACACGGAATCCCCTTTAATTGTGCCGGAATAGACCCGGAACAACGACAGGCGTCCGACAAACGGGTCGGCAATGGTCTTGAAAACAAACGCTGCCGGCGCACCTGCCGCATCAGGCGCAAGTACAACGTCGTTTCCTTCCGCGTCCTTTGCCTGAATACTGCCTCTGTCCGTAGGAGACGGCATATAATTAACAAGAAAATCAGAAAGCTCTCTGACTCCCATATTTTCATAAGCGGCGCCGATCAGCACAGGTGCGCAAATACATGCGTTGATCGCCTTTTTCAGCCCGCGGATAATCTCCTCCTCTGTAAACATCTCACCGCCGAAAAACTTTTCCATCAGCATATCGTCTGATTCTGCCACTGCCTCTGAAATATTCATATGAATTTCGTCCACTTCGTCTTTCAGTTCGTCCGGGATCTCGGTATCCACTAATTTTCCTGATTTATCAAATAATTTTGCCTTTCTGGTCACGGTATCCACATAGCCTGCAAGTTTTCTGTCTTTCCGAATCGGAAGCTGTAGTGCGACGCAAGAGTTCCCAAACAGGGATTTGATTTCCGTATACAGTTTTTCAAAATCCGCGGTCTCATCATTTAATTTGTTGAAATAAAACGCACGGGGAATATTTTTGCTGTTGACACAGTCCCAAGCCTTCTCCGTACCGACCGCCACGGTGCCGGCCACAACGATCACCGCAGAATCTGCTACCTGTACGCCTTCCAGCATTTCACCGACGAAATCAAAATATCCCGGGGTATCGATAATATTTACACGCGCACCGTTCCAATCATATGGAGCCAGTGCGGTATTAATCGATACATTACGCTTTGTCTCTTCCTGGTCGTAATCCAAAGCAGTATTGCCGTCCGTAATGCGTCCGAGACGATCAATTGCTTTCGCATTAAACAGCATCGCTTCCGCCAAAGAAGTCTTACCGGAGCCGCCGTGTCCCAAGAATACAACATTGCGAAAATCTGAACTCTTCATACAAACATTCCTCCTATTGAACAATATGTCTTTTTGCTTACGATACACTTGCCTAAACTGAAACAAGCGAAAACTGAATTTAGTATAACACCGTAAGTCCGATATTGTCAAACAGATTATCACACTGCTTGTTGCAGAACAATTTTATATATTGTATAATCCGAACATTCAGATATATCCGGGATGAAAAGGGAACGGAGGGTTTACTTATGAAAACAGGAATTGCCTGTGATTATCTTCGCATTTACGGCGATAGAGACGGATTAGAAAGAATGAAAAAGCACGGTTATGATTGTTTGGATTATTCAGGCTTTATCGATACAGACAGCACGCTGTTTTCGGTAAGTGAAGCTGCGTTTGAACAAAGGCTTCTGCAGATGCGGCAGGCTGCGCTGGACTGCGGAATTGAAATATCACAGGCCCACGGGCCATGGCGGTCTCCTCCGCATGACTATGCACCGGAGCAGCGAGCCGAACGTTTTGAGAAAATGGTAAAATCCATCCGCGGCGCGGCAATCCTCGGATGCCCCTATTTGGTGATTCATCCGATTATGCCCTTTGGTGCTGCCCAGGACCCGGAACCACAGCGGACTTATGAGATCAATTATGACTTTATGCAAAAGCTCAGCGAGGCGGGCCGTGATCATAATGTTGTCGTATGTCTTGAAAATATGCCTATGACAAACCTTTCTCTTTCCCGCCCTGCAGAAATTCTGTCGTTTGTGAAAGAGATCAACACGCCGTGGCTGCGCATCTGTCTGGATAACGGCCACGTCTCTGTGTTCGACGAATCGCCGGCAGATGCCGTAAGATTGATCGGAAAGGAATACCTGCGCGTGCTGCACGTTCACGACAATAACGGGCGCAGTGATTTGCATTGGATTCCATATACAGGCGTAATCGATTGGAAGGACTTCAGCAGGGCGCTGCAAGAGATTGATTTTAAAGGCGTACTCTCTCTGGAAACCGCTGTTACAAAAGAGATCCCGGCACATATCAGAGAACACTTCGAAATCGGACTTGCCGCGATTGCAAAAGAACTTGCAAATTGTAAAATAAGCAATTTAATTTAAAGGCATTGCGCGTATTGGTTCTTCTTTATATTCTGCTTGTACAAAACAAATCTGCTGCCGATTACCTGAACCAATTCGCTGTCTGTCGCACGGGCGGCCAGTTCCCCCGCTTCTCTGGCCGAATACGCCGAGGTATTCAGGACGCGCAGCTTGATCAGTTCTCTCGCAGTAAGTGCCTCTGCGATCTGCCGCAGCAGTGTTTCTTCTATGCCGCCCTTTCCTATTTGGAAAATCGTGTCCAATCGGTTCGCACTGCAGCGCAGATTTGCGCGTTGCCTGCTTGTCAGCATGGGTTCATTCCACCTTTTCGCTTAAAACAATGATCATACGGCATCCACATTCTGCGAATGCCGTATGATAGAATAACATATCTGCCGTAATCCGGCAAGCCGCTCCCTGCCTCTTGCCGCACGGACTGCATTGCCCGCAGGGAAAATAGAATCCGTTTATTCCGTTAGCGCTCTGTCGATCCCGATATTTTCTGCACATTCCGCAGTAATGCGAACCATTGAAACGCCGCTTTCATTTTCAAACCATTCCACTTTTGTATCGAGAATTTCGGCGGCATCCGGAATTTTGTCATTAAGAAGATCCATTGCTTTCAGCTCTGCCCGGTCGGCCGCTTCCGCCGGCGAAACGGTAATCACATACTGCGCCATCTCATATTCCATACGTTTTGATATTCCGATGGGAAGCGCCGTGCCGCCCGGCAGCGTAATATATTCTTCCACATAAATGCTGTTTGCGTTTTGATAGCTGCTGTCCTCTACCCAAGGCAGGATTTCTTTACCCGGCAGCGGAATCCGCAGACCGAACAGCAGGATTGTTTTTTGGGTGTTCTCATTCCCGGTCGGCCTGTAAACCGTAACCTCGGTCTCCACCGCAGCCTCTGCGGAATACCAGACGATCCCTCGAACTGTTCCGCGTGCATGTACATAACGTGTCAGCGCGTTTTCTTCCGGCAGATCCTCTTTCCGGACCGTTCCGGAGATAATAATCTGCCCCTTTTGTACGGGAACATCCTCCTGCAGAACGGGAACGCCTTGTTCTACAACAATTTTACGAATCACCGCATCCTTTGCAGCAACAATGTCACACGGCATATCCTCCGGAACCTCGGAAGTGGTGCCCGGCTCATAAAACGTGCCGCGTTTTAGTTCAATATACATTTTTGTTCCTTGTTTTTTTACC
The DNA here is from genome assembly GCA_900555605.1 of uncultured Clostridium sp. GTDB lineage: Bacteria > Bacillota > Clostridia > UBA1212 > UBA1255 > UMGS1851. The sequence continues at coordinate 5,909 of USLW01000060.1, forward strand.
CCGACCCAGGCCAATTCCGGCTGACCTGCAAGCAGCTGCTCCGACAGTTTTTGTGTGCTTACGCTGTCTACCAGGATTCCCGGCTGGATTCCTAAATTTTTCAGGATCGTTTTGGTGCGGAGAATATCCTCCGCCTGACCGCCCGTCACTTCCACGGACCAAAGCATGGAACTCAAAAGCACAAAAAGTGCACACAAAATCACGGCGCCGACGGCAAACAGCTTTCTTTTTCTATAACGCCGCAGAAAAAAAAGAAAGCCGTTCTTTTCCAAAATATGTACGCTGCATCTGCTTTTCAGCGCAACCTGTTTGAGCTTTTTTTTGAAATCTTTGGCATATAAGCACAGTTCAAAATGATTGGGATCTCTCCGTGTCAGATCCCATACGGAAATTCCGCGCCGCAGACAGATATTCAAAAATTTTTCCGGCTGCCTGCCTCGGATCCGAATCCGTACATAGCCGCAAAAATAACGCCATATTTTATTCAATCTCATCATCTCCCGCAGTCGGATCCGCCGTTATACGCAATTTTTGTGATTTTTCCCTCTATCCGTATATATTCATTTGTAATTTCTTTGATATCAAGGTTTCTGCCTTCTACATAGAGATCTCCTATATTCGTTATAATTTTGATGACTTTTGAATCGTATTCTCTCAAACCTTTATGATTATTTACTTCTGTCAGAGAATCTCCTAACAATTTAACGGAAGGAACGCGGAGGACCACATCGGCGGGCATTCCGAGAATTTCATGTTTCATGACCAAAGCTCCTCCGGCGTTCCGAATTCATATCCCATGTCCCGTGCAGTTTCGATAATATCCTTTAGCGCTTCCGCATTATCCTTTGAAACCGCGTGCAGAAGCAGGATCGCGCCGTTATGCAGATTATCCGTCACCATTTGGAGCGCGTAATCTGCGCCCTTCTGTTTATCCGTCAGCCAGTCCTGATAAGCAAAGCTCCAAAGAATACATTTATGGTTCAGAGAATCTGCCACCGTCAGCACCGTATCATTATATTCCCCCTTCGGCGGACGCAGAAAACGCATATGCCTTCCGAATTTATCAAAAAACAGCCGATCAAGCTCCAGAATTTCACTTTCAACTTTGGAGGCGGAAATTTCCGGCAGCGAATAGTGGCGCATAGTGTGGTTTCCCACCTCATGTCCCTCTTCCACCATCCGCCTGATAAGCTCCGCATTTTGATCAAAATAATCTCCGGTAATAAAGAAAATGGCTTTTACACCCGTTTCTTGCAATGTATCCAGAATCTGCGCCGTATAACCGTTTTCATATCCTTCATCAAAAGTCAGATAAATTTTCATCTGATTTGGATCGGCAATATATCGGCCGCCATGCGCCTGAAGCACCGAAACCTCTTCGCGTCCCACTTCCGGCAGGGCATGATCCTTTGCGCGCTTCAGCCCCCAACGATAGATATGCTTTCCGTTTACGGCAATTGTACTGGCCTCTGTTGATATCTCATCAGCATATGCAGCGAGGGGAGTTCCCTGTCCCTGCCGCTGCAAAACCGGAAATACCAAAACCGCCATCAGCAAAATCACAGGCATAATTACATAAATCGCTCTGAATTTTAAAGGTTTATCCTTGGTCATAAAAACACTCCCATCGTGCATTTGCAGTTCGTCTGCTCATTCTACAATATGCGCGCAGGAGTGGGATAAGAACCGATTGCCCCGGATAAAAGTATCCCGGTTATTTATCGTCTAACGAGGTTAAATAATTCGTTTTGATCAGGCTGTCGTCGCCCTTTTGTATGACAAGCTCTTTTTCTGCAGACCAAGTAACAATGCAGCCCGCTCTTTTCAGATTCTCAATCGTGCTGTTGCTTCCGCCCATCAGAATCGTACTTTGCATAGAGGCGGAATTTCCGATTGCAACAATAGTCAGCGGTGTTGTGCAGCGCACTCCGTTCACCGCAATATAACGGTCATTTACCACGCGGATTTCCGACATTGCGAGAATACGCTGTCCGTTAATAGAAATTGCCTGGGCGGAAGATGCGCGCAGCTCGTTGATCAGAATCAGCAGCAGGTCCTGCGTTCGGACCAGATCGTCCGGATCGCTGAACTGAAGCTCAATGCTCAGACCTTCTCCCTGAACTGTGGTCAGACCCGCAAAGGTCCTGATATCGTGCAGTTCTTTTGCAAGCTGTTCGATTTGCTGCTCCGTATTTCCTTTGAGCAGTACGTCTAATCGCTGCTGCAGCTCTTCCTTTTCGATTTCCGCCTGTTCCAGCTCACTGTACAGACGATTGATGGTTCTCGTTAAATTCTCTGTTTCGGCAAGGGCGGCACGGTCCTCCTTCCCTGCCGCCTTCAGGCTCTTATATTGGAGTGCAATCAGAATACCAAGAAAAATACACACAACGGTAAGTGCAGTATTGCGAATCCATTTTCTCAGGATACGTTTTCTTTTTTGCAGCTGCTCTTTTTTTGTCAAGGTCTGTTTTTCAGCCATTTGGATAACCTCCTGTTTTTCCGTCAAGGGGTGACATCCGTCAGATACGAAAGCATGGTCTGATAATTGCCGCTGTACCTGCTGATCACAAGCTTCTCTTTCTTTACCGGATCGATTACCAGCGCCTGATTGCGCATAGTTCTGTAAATCGGACTCTCTGTAAATGCATGCAGCAGCACTTCCGGGTCGCCGATGGCTTTGATGTGATACGGCGCAAATATTTTCTTATTATTGATCCGAATGCTAGGCCCTAAGCAAGTCATTTCAGTAGTCGGCAGAATCCGTTCTCCGTTAATTTCTATTGCCTGGGCGCCGGCGGCTCTCAGGACGTTCACGGTTGCCACCAAATAGATATCGTGTACGATGGTATTGATTAAAATAGAGTCATCCAGGCCGATATCGATTCCCGGGCCACTGACGGCAGTCAGCGCCGCCAAAATTTTATTTGCTTCAATTTGCTCGCTTGTTTGAATATACAGCTGATACCAGTCCTCGCTTTTCATACGCAGATCCTCCAGCTTTGTATCGTATTGCGTCTTCATCGTACTCAGCTCGGTCTGCAGCTTCAGCAGTTTTTCTTCCAGCACCTTCTGTGTCTCCCGATATTCCTGAATTCTTTTCTCTTCTTCTGTTTCAGCAGCGATTCTGGCCGTAATGGTCGCACGCATCTGCATTGCAATCAGAACGCCCAGCAAGATCATGATGCACAGGTATATCCGTTTATCTTTATTCGGCACTTTTTTCTTTTGTTCCATAGTAATCTCCAATCCCGCACCTGCACTGACCGTAAATATGGATTCAGTATAATCAAATATCCGGGCTGTGTCAATTCTTCACACGATGGATCAGACGTACCCGGTGGATTTGTTTTGTTTCACACCGGACTCCGGCAGCGGCAGCCAAGGCTTCTACTGCCAGCT
>USLW01000061.1 GCA_900555605.1 uncultured Clostridium sp.
GCTTAAAGGAGATGCCCAACTGGCGATGAAAATCACCGTGGAGCCTGGCAAGGCCATGAAATCCATTACCTTTAAGGAAATGCCGACCTTTGACGGCTTTCAGACGAAATTTACGTTTTCTGTTTATCGGTGGGATACGGATTATGCCGCCACGCTGCAGGGTACACCCGTATATCAAACGGAAAAGTATGACCATGCCAACTGTGTGGACTGCATTTTCGGATTCCCGGAGCCTCTCAGCGCCGGAACGTATTTATTTGTAATTTCAGACGGCAAAGCCGGCGTTGATGCCGGCGGCGCGGCAGGCGGTCATCCCGGCGTCTGGACTGCTTCCAAAGCAGCGGATCCGGCGGTTACCGTGTTCTCGAACGGTACGGAAGCGGATTTTGCAGTCTATGCAAGCATGACGCTGCTGGATGGTTATCCGGTGACAGTGGATCCGACAAATCCGGAGCCTCCCGTAACCGAAAATCCGCCGGAGACAGGCGAAGCAGGACTGTCCGTTTTTGTATTTGCATTTCTGCTGCTGACCGCTTCCTCCGCAATTTTGCTGGCAGGCAGCAGAAAACGCTGCCGCCGGTAATCGGAGCCGGGGTTAAAGGCCGCGGCGGAACGCGCCCGGCGTCAGGCCTGTTTCGCGTTTAAATACCACATAGAAATAATTCGGATCAGAGTAGCCCAGCCTGTCGCTGATCTCTGCGGCGGAAACGCCTTCCTTCAGCCACTGCATGGCGTAGCGCATTTTTAGGCCGGTCATGTAGGCCATGACGCTTTTATCCGAAAATTTATGAAATATTTTTTTCAGGCCGCTGACACTCAGACCGCACAGCGCAGCAAGCTGTCCCAGTGTCAGCGCTTCATGATAATGCTGCTCCATTGTACGCACGATTTTCTTATAAACCTCACTGCTTTTCGGCCTCTGCAGATGGATGTCGCTGCGCTCTGTTTCCATCAGACCGAGAAAAAGCAGCTCCAATGCCGCAGCCGCGGTATGCGTCAAGTGATGCTCCGGCTGCGGCATATTTTTGTCTATTTCCGCCGCTTCCGCACATTTTATGATTTCCGCAGATTTTTTCACGATCTCGTGAAGCTGTTGCACCTGCTCCTGTTCCGGACGCAGCACCCTGTTGTGGAAAAACGCCATGCCCTCTCCGTCGGCGCAAAATGTTAAAATCAGAATATGAAGGGGTCTGTGGTTCACACTCCATATGCGATGAAACTCCATGGGCTTATGGAAGACCATCTGTCCGCGGTTCAGGATAAAAACCCGCTCATCCGCAGTAATGCCCGCCGATCCGTCCACAATATAGACGAGTTCCCAGAAGTCATGGAGCTCTCCGTTAAAATAAAAGTCCTCCGGCCGTACCGCATCCTCCGCGGTAACAACTGCACGTACCGTAAACATACGGGGCAGTTCCCGTATTGGCAATACTAACATGGCAAGCCTCCTTATGCAGAACAGAATGTAGCTTATTTCAAAGTAAAAGTGTCTTATATTAAATTTTAATGTATTTTTTATTATGATACACTCATACTATAAAGGATTTCCGGTCACCTGTAAAGACTGGAGAAAGGATAGCTGTGATGAAGGATAGAATCAGGATCGGCTTAATCGGATACGGACAACGGGGCAGTATGCTCCTCAACGGCATTTTGTCTGCTATGACAGATATGGATATTGAAATCGCAGGGGTCTGTGATGCTTATGAGGACAGAGCAAAGGCTGCCGCGGATTATGTGCGGCAAAATGTCGGCAATACCCCCATATGTACGACAGATTACCGTGATCTGCTTTCCGTAAAAGAAATAGATGGCATTTTAATTATATCCGCCTGGGAATCTCATATACAGATTGCAGTAGATGCGATGCGCGCCGGAAAATATGTCGGCATGGAGGTCGGCGGGGCATATTCGATAGAGGACTGCTGGCGGCTGGTACATACGTATGAGGCCACCGGTGTACCGTGTATGCTGCTGGAAAACTGCTGCTACGGCCGGCGGGAAATGATGGCGCTGCGTATGGCAGAGGAAGGGGTGCTGGGCGAGATTGTACATTGCTCCGGCGGGTACTGCCACGATCTCAGAAGTGAAATTACCAACGGAGAGGCGCTGCGCCATTACCGCCTGCGTAATTATCTGAACCGCTGCTGTGAGAATTATCCCACGCATGAATTAGGACCCATCGCAAAGATTTTAAAAATCAACCACGGAAATCGTTTCCTGTCCCTATCCTCCTTTGCATCCTGCGCAAAAGGGCTGAATACATACGCTGCGCGGGAAAAAGGCGCGGATTCGCCGCTTGCAAAGGCCCGCTTTGTTCAAGGGGATATTGTTACCACCTCTATCCGCTGTGCGGGAGGAGAGACGATTGCGCTTACGCTGGACACAACGCTTCCCCGCCCAGACAGCCGCGGCTTTACCGTACGCGGGACAAAGGGCATGTATGCCGAAGATACGGATTCGGTTTTTATAGACGGCGCGCACAATGCCTATGATTTTAACTGGAAACCGCAATGGGGGAATGCGGAAAAATATGCGGAGCGCTACGAGCATCCGGTATGGCAGGAATATAAAACGCATATCCGCGGGGGACATGACGGCATTGACTGGCTGGTGCTGCGGGCGTTTATTGAAAGTGTAAAAAGTGCGGCTGAGCCGCCTATTGACGTATATGATGCCGCTGCGTGGATGTGTATCAGTGTACTAAGCGAAGAGTCGATTGCGCTGGGAGGCGCGCCTGTGGCAGTGCCGGACTTTACCGGCGGCCGATGGATGAACCGATAAAAGTGTACCGCTCTGAGAGGCGGCTGTAAAGAAAGCAGAGCATATAAAGAACATAGGAGGCGTAAAATGGACAGAATAAATCATACCAGTAAATTTCGGACAGCCCGCAGACGAATCCGCACAGCGCTGCTGCTTACGGTTTTAACAGGCAGCTTATGCTTCAGCGGCTGCGGTCCTGCCGAAAACGCGGATCCGAAAACAGATCCGCCGGTGGATGTCGATCCCATCGTATCTGAGGACAGCATTATGACAATGGCGATTTTCAGCGATGTCCATATCGGGAAAAAGAATACGAGGCCGGAGGAGAAATTCACCCATGCGTTAAAGCAGCTTTCTAAGCTGGCGCCGAAGCTCGACGCAGTCGCTTTCGGCGGAGATATCACGGACCGCGGTACGGATGAGGAATACCGGGAATTTATGAAGATTCTGAATGCGCATACGGGTCAGGAGCTTACAAAGATCTACTGTATGGGAAACCATGAATATTTCCGGGACGGCATTGTCCGTTACGGCGGAGAATCAAAATCATTTCTTGAGGAATGCCAGAATGCCTATAAAGAAAATATTTGTAAGGACCTGGACACGGATACGGTCGTCAACGGCGTTCATGTGATATCGGTATCCGCCAGAAACAGTGCCGCGGATTATGCTGCCTGCGAGGAATTTCTCATTTCACGGGTAGAGGCTGCCGCCGCTGAAAATCCGGATATGCCGATTATTATTATTGCCCATGAGGGTGCCGGCAGCTTTTTTGAGGGAGGCTGCGGCGGTTACACCTCAAAGACTGTGCAGACACTGAAAAAATATCCGCAGATTATTTTCTTTTCCGGCCATACGCATTTTGCGCTTCAGGATCCGCGTCTGATCCAGCAGGATGCTTATACCAATGTGCAGACATCGACTGTAGGCGCCGACTTCTGGAATTACAGCTTTGAAGCAGAGGATCAGCCTAAGGATGCCGCTTCCGCTTCACAGGGGCTCTTTCTGAAGGTTATGAAGGACGGAACCGTAGAGCTTATCCGTTATGATTATACAAATAATCAGACCATCGGACAGGTGTGGAAGGTTGACTCGAAAAATTTTACATATGACAGCAGTCAGCGCAAAAAGCTTGCGGAACGTCCTGTATTTGCCGCAGACGCCGTATTGGAAATATCTGATGCGGAGGGAGACCACGCGGTTCTCAAGTTCCCGGCAGCCGCAGTAAATGACACGGTGTCAGATGGGATTATTTATACGTATAAAATCCGGATTACTGATAAAGCAACGGGTAAGATCGCCTTCCATACTTCCATGATGTCGGATTATTACATGGGGGCGGCGGCAAAAGATGCGTACACCTTTTCCATATCCGGTCTGACGCCGGGAACGGAGTATACGGCAACCGTAACCGCGGCTTCCGTCTTTGACAAGCGTTCTGAGCCACTCAAACTTGATTTCGTAATGCCTGAATAATATGTTGGAATATCGAAATTATTTAATTAAGTGTTTATGCCTGTTTTCAGGGATATAATAAAACAAGAATAGGAAAGGATGGGTTGTTTATGAAAAAAGTAGTTACGCTGTTGTGTGCTGTTGCATTGACCTTTTGCTTTGCCGTATTCGGTCAGGCAGGCGCCGGTGCAGAGGTATTTGCGGAGAATGGGGTTGATATCAGCAAATTGACGAATGTCGCGTTGAACAAGCCTGTGACAGCAGAGAAGGATGGATATGTCTCAAGCACTTGGAATAAAACCTTTTTAACAGACGGCAATAAATTGCTGAATGATGCGACGGATGAGGACGGGAATTATTTAAGTAATGGCTGGTTCCTGGATGGCTCTGCCAGTACATCCGAGGAGACATGGTTTTATGTAGACTTAGAGGAAAATCACACTGTTTCGGCAGTGGCGGTATACCCGCGCGGAAATGGAAAGTATTTCCCTGTAAACTATGAGATTCAGCTTTCTCAAGATGCCCAGAGCTGGACCACCGTAAAAAGTGTGGAGGGCGATACGGGAGCAATAGACGTAGATCGCGTTTGGGCCATCACCCCTACGGAAGCACGGTATGTACGTATGCTGATTACAGAACGTTATAACGAGCATGTCTCCCTGGTCGGGTACGAATCTGGATATATTGTTCAGGTTTCCGAGATTGAAGTCTATGAAGGCGAAATAGCGACTGAACCACCTGCGACGACAAAGCCTCAGGATACGAATGTAAAAACCGGTGACTCCGATGTGACGGTTCTGACCTTTGCCGTGATTCTCCTCTCTGCCGCAGCTGTTATTCTTTTCACTGCCAACAGAAAACGCAGCTGCCGGTGAGAAAAGACGAATGTTTTTGTAAATTGATATTGCATTTTTGAATCTGCAGGCGCTAAGACCGTACCAAATCAACAGGCTGTCTCAGCGCCTGCGCCCTTTGCGGCACTGCACTGTGTACGCCCGATTTTTGTGAATATCACATATTCGTATACATGAAAGGATGGTTTTAATGAAAAAGATTGTTATAATTTGCTGCATTCTCTGCATGGCCCTCTGCTTTGCCGCTTGCGGTCAGAATAAGAATGGACCCTCAGCTACAAAGGCGCCTCTAAAAACATCGGCCAAAGCAACGGAGCCGGCTGTGACGACGGCGGCCACGGAGAAGGCGGACCCGACTCCGACAACAGAACCGACTCCGACTGTTCCGCCGGTGGATGTCTCCAAGTTTACGAATGTTGCCTTAAACAAACCGGTAACCGAACAGGGACATGCGTATGAATCCGACTGGTGGAGCAAAAATTTTCTGACGGATGGAATTAAAATGGAAGACGATACAGAGGGACAGACGAACGGATGGATGTCTGATGCTTCCGATGAGATAGACGGGACCACATGGGTTTATGTGGATCTGGAAACCGCTTATACGGTTCAGGCCGTGGCAGTGTATCCGCGGGAATCTGAGATGTTTTTCCCTGTAGCATATGAAATTCAGCTTTCCACAGATGCCGAGAACTGGACGACAGTGAAAACGGTATCGGATGACTATGGATATCTGGATGAGGATCGCTGCTTTGCCGTTGAGCCTACAGAGGCCCGCTATGTACGCGTTTTGGTTACAGAACGTTATGATCAATTGCCGGGTTCTGGTATTAACGGATATATTGCAGAGATCTCTGAAATTGAGGTATATGCGTAATCTCAGAATATGTTCATGAATTTTTAAAAGCGGAGCCCCAGAACGGCTCCGCTTTTTTTGAGAGTGCGCTCGCCCTGACGGTGTTCCGAAAGGCGGTTGCTTCACGTGGGATGATACGGTATAATTTTACAATCACACATATGTTTTTCGCATATATACAAAAGGAGTGTTGGTTATATGGAGCATACCGGCAGTAAACCATTGGAACATGACGACAGCAGCGGTTTTGCCTTTGCACAGGAAATGCTCAAGGGCGATCCTACCAGTGCGGTGAATATGGACAGGATCCAAAGACACCCGGAAAAAGGTTTTATTATATTTGAATATTTATTGTGTGAAGAAAGCCAGACCGTGACGCCTTATACCAGCCATCCGAGGCGCTACTGGCATAAGAACGCGCAAAAATTTATATCTCTGTGGGAAATCGCGCAAAAACTGGAGGCCGCGCTGTACCTGGTGAATTATGCAAAGCCTGGAACTGTCCATGCCGATGAAATCCTGGTAATCCTGGTATTGGGAATGGATGGGAACGGGATTACGGAAGAAAAAACATGGCGTACAAATCGGACAAAATTCAGCGCTTGGTTTCGGCAGCTGAACCGGGAATGCCTGCGCTCTGACGGGCTTTAAGCCGGCATCCCCTCTCGGTGCTCCGCACGGTAAGCACGGGGCGTCTTTTTATAATAAATGCGAAAGGCTTTTGTAAAATATGCAGGGGAGCGGAATCCAGCGCGTTCGCTGATTTCGCTGACGGACAGAGACGTGCCGCGCAGTAGGTTTGCCGCGTATTGGAGCCGCAGTTTTTTGACATAATCGGTGTAGGACAGACCGGTCTCCCGTCTGAATAAGTCCCCGAAATAATTTGCCGAATAATGGAATCTGGCGGCGGTCTCTGTTTTGGAAATCGGCGTGCGGAAATTTCTTTTGATGTATATGAGCACCTCCCGCAGCGCAGCGCCTGCCGCCTGCCCGCCTGTATACCGCGGGCGCTGCGCCGCGGACGCGCGCAGTACCGAAAGACAGAGATGCGTTAAAAGACTTTGTATCGCAATTTCCCGATAAGGACGGAACTCTGCGTATTCTGAACGGAGCCGCTCGGCTTCCTGAAGAAGAACGGCGAAGTCCGCCTCCTGCAGCGATGCGGAAAGCGGTTCTGTTTGTTCGTAAATGGCATTTATCAGGCCCTCGGGCAGCATAGTCTCCTGAAAATTTATATTAAGCAGACGGATTCCTGCGGGTGTGTCCGCCGTTACGGTATGACAATCGGAGGGTGTCAGCAAATAAATGCTGCCGGGCTTCAGCGGAGAAGTAATCTCGTTGCGGATATGAAAGCCGCTGCCCCCGCAAAACAGCTCAAGCTCAAAATAGTCATGGTAATGAATATCCTGGAGCGCGCGTCCGTGGGCGGAAACGGTATGATATTCGATTGTGAACGGCAGCGGATTTGTCAAAATATCACGCCGCATAAGGTACGCATCTGCATTTTTCATTTTACCGCACAGCCTCCCTGCAGGATATCCCCACACCGCAGCGCAGCCTCCGGACAGCCGCAGTGTACGGATATCCGGAAACTGTGCCGCAGTGCAGCCGGTTGTATTTTATATTATTTTTTTAAAAAGATAAAGTGTATAAAGGTTTAAAAAGCGTAAAATAAAGGATTTAAATGGGATCCCGATATTCTGGGAAAATTTAAAATATGTGATTTGTTATATTTTATACGTGATGTGGAGCTTGTGTGCCCCTGATTCCGGCGCTATCCTGAAAAAAACAGAAAGCCGGAGTGTGAAAGAAATGTATCTGATCGGAATTGATATCGGCGGAACAAAGTGTGCGGTTAGCCTCGGAAAAATCAAGACAGCCCCGGCGCGGCGTATTTCAGGTGAAAATGCTTCCGGGAGCGGGGCGCTTGCAGCAGCGATACCGGAGATCCTGGCAAAAACGCAGTTTTCGACGCAGGGCCCGCCGGAGGCCGTTCTTGAAAAATGCAAAAACGAGATGGATGCAATTCTGCAAAAGGCAGGGCTGTCGTATCAGGACGCAGCAGGCATCGGAATCAGCTGCGGAGGGCCGCTGGACACGATCCGGGGTGAAATTCTATCCCCGCCGAACCTTCCGGGCTGGGACCGCATTCCCGTAGTGTCTTTTTTTGAAACCCAAACGGGCCTTAAAACGCGGCTGCAGAACGGCGCCAATGCCTGCGCGGCAGCGGAATGGATGTTCGGCGCTGGCCGGGGGACGCAGAACATGATTTTTCTAACCTTTGGAACCGGGTTAGGAGCAGGCCTGATTTTAAACGGCGGTTTATATAGCGGAACGTGTGATCTGGCAGGAGAGGCCGGTCATCTGCGGCTGGCCTCCGACGGCCCCCGGGGATACGGCAAAGCAGGGTCTGCAGAAGGCTTCTGCAGCGGGGGCGGCATCACACGGGCCGGGATTGCTGCCGTAAAATATGCGATAGAACAGGGCGAAACGCCGCTGCTTCTGCAGCGGGCGGGAAGCACGGAACGGATCACGGCAAAATTAATTGCAGAACTGGCGTATGAAGGTGATCCCCTGTGCCTGCGTATTTACCGCGTCTGCGGACAGCAGCTTGGAAAACTGCTGGGCATGCTGATTGATCTGCTCAATCCGGAGCGGATTATTATCGGTGGGATTTTCGCGCGGTGCAGAGATCTGATAGAGCCGGAGATGTATGCGGTACTGAAACAGGAAGCGCTGCAGCCTGCTTCCGCGGCGTGCCGGATCTTGCCGGCTGCGCTGGGAGAGGAAATCGGGGATTATGCTGCGCTGTCCGCCGCAGCATATGGTTTTTTTTCTTCGGGGGTTATGGATTCCGATCTGCCGGCTCCTTGGCTGCGGGAGCGCCTTTTCAGCCGGCGGCCTTCCGCGGTTATGCAGGTACTTCCGATTTATGCGGAGCTCCTGCAGCGCTATCCGCAGCTGCAGGTCTGCGGAAATCATATTTTTGAAGCATTTCTGCTGCTTGCGGAAACCTTTGAAAACGGCGGCCGCGTGCTGTGCTGCGGAAATGGCGGAAGCTGTGCGGACAGCGATCATCTCGTAGGGGAACTCATGAAGAGCTTCCGCTTTCGGCGGGCGCTTCC
>USLW01000062.1 GCA_900555605.1 uncultured Clostridium sp.
ATTAATGCTACCAATGAACATAATCTGTCCAAATCAGCCGCACGTTTTGCATTCACGCCGTCGCTGAGCTCCTTCACATAGGCACAAACCGCCGGAATGATGTCTTTTCTCGTCATATCAAGCATAGTAGCCGCTTCAATATTGATCATCTTGCAGTAATTATCCATCAGAATTTCATACCTGGAATGAATTTCGGCAGCTGTAAAAATATGATGCTTGGTAAACAGCCGAATGCTTTTTTCACTGATAAAGTACGGCAATGCATCCGCCGTAGTCCGCAGGTTCAGCAGTCCCCGCTTTTTGGCTTCCGCCACCCATTCCTCTGTATAACCATTTCCGTTGAATATAATACGCTTATGCTCCCGGATGGTTCTGCGGATTAACTCATTCAGGGCCGCCGTAAAATCCGCAGCAGCCTCCAGTTCATCCGCGAACAGGCACAGCGCTTCTGTTACAATCGTATTCAGAATGATATTCGGTCCGGATATCGACAGCGCCGAACCCGGCATACGGAATTCAAATTTGTTTCCGGTAAAGGCAAAGGGCGAGGTTCTGTTTCGGTCGGTATTATCTTTCGGAAACTTCGGCAGAACATGTACTCCGATCTCCATATCCACCTTTTCTTTGTTATCATATCCGTTTCCGGATTCAATGGCCTCCAGGATCTCTGTCAGCTCATCACCGAGAAACATGGATATAATGGCAGGCGGCGCCTCATTTGCGCCAAGCCGGTGATCGTTGCCGGCCGTTGCAACAGAAACCCGCAGCAAATCCTGATAATCGTCTACCGCTTTGATCACTGCACACAAAAACAACAGGAATTGCGCGTTCTCATACGGCGACTCGCCGGGCTCCAGCAGATTCACGCCCTTATCCGTAGAAAGCGACCAGTTGTTATGCTTGCCGCTGCCGTTGACGCCGGCAAAGGGCTTTTCGTGCAGCAGGCAAACCAAACCGTGCCGTGCCGCCACCTTTTTCATAAGTTCCATGGTCAGTTGATTGTGATCCGTGGCGATATTCGTATTGCTGTAGATCGGAGCCAGCTCGTGCTGGGCCGGCGCGACCTCGTTGTGCTCGGTTTTTGCAAGAACGCCGAGCTTCCAGAGCTCTTCGTTCAGATCTTTCATATAAGCCTTTACCCGGGGTTTGATGGATCCGAAATAATGATCCTCCAGCTCCTGCCCTTTCGGGGGCTTAATGCCGAACAGCGTTCTGCCTGTGTAAACCAAGTCCTTTCTTTGATTGTACAGCTCTTTATCAACTAAAAAATATTCCTGTTCCGGTCCGACTGTTGTAATTACATTTTTCACCGAGGTCTGTCCGAACAATCTTAAAATGCGCAGCGCCTGTTTACTCAGCGCCTCCATAGAACGCAGCAGGGGCGTCTTTTTGTCCAGCGCTTCGCCTCCATAGGAGCAGAATACCGTCGGGATACAAAGCGTTCCCTCTTTAATAAATGCATAGGAAGTGGGGTCCCAGGCAGTATAGCCTCTTGCTTCAAAAGTTGCCCGCAGACCGCCGGAAGGAAAACTGGAGGCATCCGGTTCTCCGCGCACCAGTTCTTTACCCGAAAATTCCATGATGACATGTCCGTCTGATATCGGAGAAATAAAGCTATCGTGCTTTTCAGCCGTAATGCCGGTCATAGGCTGAAACCAATGCGTATAATGTGTCGCACCTTTCTCAATTGCCCAATCCTTCATTGCGTTAGCCACGACTCCCGCAATATCGGCATTCAGCGTTTTCCCTTCATTTATCGTTTTTTTCAATGCCTTATAGGTTTCTTTCGGAAGCTTCTCCCGCATGACGCAATCGTTAAAAACCATGCTGCCAAATAATTCGGATATGTCGCTCATATGTACAACCTCCATTCCCAATATACAAAAAAGGCACCGCAGACTGATGAGTCTACAGCGCCTTTGCTGTTCGAGCATGATAATACACCATCTGCACGCCGCTGTCAACACCTGTTATAAAAAATTTATTTCTCCGTGCGGGCTTATTATAACATCCCGTCTGTCTCCCCGCAAGCCTCCGGGCCCGCCCGTCTGCTGCTGCACCGCGCAGCAGCGAGCAAGAATATATTTTTATATTTCCGCAGGCAGCAGGATAAAAATGATTTATTTATTCTCTGTTTGGAGTTATAATATATAGTTGTTAGGAATAACAAACTACGGAAAGGAGCTGGTCCCCATCAGTCAACTAAAACAATTAAAGTTTCGTGTAACCGGCATGAGCTGTTCCGCATGCTCTTCTCATATAGAAAGGGCCGTGGGTAAAATGCAGGCCGTGACCGAGGTACAGGTGAATCTGCTTGCAAATACCATGCAGGTAACATTTGACGCAGAGCAGACCGACCCGCAGGAAATCATACGGGTCGTGGAACAGGAAGGCTACGGCGCCGCAGTCTATGTTCCCGAACGGGAGCACGGCGCCGCGGATGTCACTGCCGCGGATATCCGCAGTCTGAAGCGCAGGCTGATCTGGTCCTTTATCTTCTTGATCCCGCTGATGTATATTGCTATGCATCATATGACCGGTCTGCCCCTTCCTGATTTTCTGCTCGGCGACGAAAATGCGCTGTATTTTATCAGCGTGCAGCTGGTGCTGACGCTTCCGGTTATCATCATGAACCGAAAATACTATATCAACGGATTCAAAGCGCTTTTCAAGCGCGCGCCCAACATGGATACGCTGATTGCCATCGGTTCTTCAGCTGCCCTGCTCTATGGTATATACGTATTGATCCGCGTAGCTGTCAGCGTGCAAAACCAAAGCTTTGCAGAAGCCGGAGCATATGCGGAAAAGCTGTACTTCGAATCTGCAGCCACGATCCTCGCGCTGGTTTCCCTGGGGAAGGTTTTAGAAGCAAAGTCCAAGGGCCGCACCAAAGATGCCATTACAAAGCTGATCCGTCTTTCTCCAAAGACCGCTGTCGTTGTGCGGAACGGGACGGAAACAGAGATCCCTGCGGAGCAGCTGATTCCAGGGGATATTGTCGTCATTCGACCAGGCAGCAGCATTCCTGCGGACGGAACGATTATTGAAGGGCATTCGGCGATTGACGAGTCCGCGATTACCGGCGAAAGTCTGCCTGTGGAAAAAGCAGAAGGAGATTACGTGATTGCCGCAACCATCAATAAATCCGGATATTTTCAATTTCGGGCAGAAAAGGTCGGCAGCGATACGACATTATCAAAAATTATTCAGCTGGTGGAGGACGCCTCCGCTACAAAAGCGCCGATTGCCAAGCTGGCGGATAAGGTTGCAGGTATTTTCGTACCGATTGTCATGGGAATCGCAGCAGTCGCCTTTCTTATTTGGCTGATGGCCGGAAGTACTTTTGAATTTGCAGTTTCCATCGGAATTTCCGTGTTGGTTATTTCCTGTCCCTGTTCCTTGGGTCTGGCTACGCCGCTGGCAATTATGGTCGGTACGGGAAAGGGTGCGGAAAACGGGATTCTGATTAAATCTGCGGAAAGTCTTGAAACGGCCCACAGTATCAACACCGTGATTATGGATAAAACAGGTACCATCACTGCCGGCCGGCCGGCAGTCACTGCAATTGTGCCTGCTGCGGGAATTGAAGCAGCGCAATTGCTGAGAATCGCAGCAGCACTGGAAGTACCGTCAGAGCATCCCTTTGCAGAAGCAATTGTCAGTGCATATACATCACCGGAAAAGCTGCCTGCCGCAGAAAATTTTACTGCGGTCCACGGAAAGGGAGTCACCGGCCGTATCCAAGGCACCGTGTATTTTGCAGGAAATGCAGGCTATATGCAGGAAGCCGCCGGTATTGAGGCAGCGGCGCTTCAAAGCACAGAAGCCCCGCAGGCCGGCGCCACGCCGCTTTATTTCGCAGAATCCGGCCGCCTGATGGGAACAATTTTTGTTGCGGATCCCATAAAAGAAAGCAGCGCCGCTGCAGTTTCAGAATTGAAGCAGATGGGAATCCGGGTTGTTATGCTGACCGGAGATAACAAAAAAACAGCGGAAGAAATTGCGCGGAAGGCCGGGATTGAATCGGTAATTGCCGAAGTGCTTCCGCAGGATAAGGAACGAATCGTTTCTGAGTCGCAAAAAGCAGGTCAGGTCACTGCCATGATCGGAGATGGTATCAACGACGCACCGGCTCTGGCCAGAGCAGATGTCAGCATCGCCATCGGCGCCGGTACGGATATTGCAATCGAGTCCGCTGACATCATTTTAATGAAAAGTGACCTGTATGATGCCGTGACGGCAGTCAAGCTAAGCAAAGCCGTTATGCGCAATATCAGGCAGAATTTGTTCTGGGCATTTTTCTATAACACTGTTGGAATCCCGATAGCCGCCGGCGCGTTGTATCCTTACCTGCATATCACGCTCAATCCGATGATTGCAGCTGCCGCCATGAGTATGAGCAGCATTTGTGTCGTGCTTAACGCACTGCGTCTCAGACGCTTTTCCGCTTCTCGTAGGAAGAAGAGCTAAAAAGAGCCTAAAAAGGGCTGTAAAAATCTTTTCTTCCAAAAAGCTTCCCGGCAAAGTCACGGTAAACCGTGGCTCTGCCGGGATTTATTTTGTGAGATTTGCGCTTTTGCCGCGTTCTTTTACAGTCCCTTTCCAGCAAATTGATTTATAATTTCTCGTAGCTTTCCACATTCAGCACAAAAAAGGTCGCGCCACCCACCACAACCTCATCACCTAAACCATCATGCTTTAAGCCCTTTCCAAAGGAACAGGAAGATGGATTGACCTGTTTGCGCGTAGAGCAATATTTTGATAAAATCTCTTTGATCTGCCCGATCCTGCCGTCCTCCGTGCCGATCAGCAGCGTAGTATTTCCTACCATCAGGAAGCCTCCGGTGGTCGACAGCTTTGTAACAAAATATCCTTCTTGGGTCAGCGCAGATGCCGCCACCGCGCTGTCGTCATTATTCACAATTGCCAGTACAAGCTTCATAATAGAATCTGCCTCCTGCTTCATAGATTTTATATTACAGCTCAGCATTCAGCAATGCTCTGCTGTGTTTATCCAGTACTCTGAAGTCGGGTATCTCGTAACGGTTATCATTGGAATCACGGACTAAAACCCGGCCGTCATACAACATTTTAATATCGCTGTGCCGGTTTCTGATGGAAAAGCTCCGCTGGCCGCGATCGGTCTCCACATTCCATTTTAGTATACCATATTTCTCCGAGCAGTCAAGGATCCGCAGAATTTTCGGTATCATATAATATTCCTTCAGACATTCCAAAATCACCTTTTTCGATTCCGGCATTAAGGTATCCACGTTGCGGATAATCGCCTGTTCCTTTCCGGTTTCATCCAATAAGGTGATGTACTTCATCAAGCCGCTGACAGGAAAAAGTCTGCGCGGTTCCAGATTTTCAAACTTTCGGCCGTCGTAGAATTCCAGATCCACCAGACACGTATCCTTTCTGGTAAAACGCGCCTCATCCCCGTTGATATATAATCTCGCCATGCGTCTTCCCTCCCGTGCTACTCAAAGTGCTCCTGCTCTTTGCTCTGCCGAATTTTTTCCGACATAGACTGAATTTCAATCAGCTTGTAATATTTTCCCTTCAAGGCCATCAACTCTTCGTGAGAACCATTTTCAATGATTTTCCCCTGATCCACCACGATAATACGATTGGCCTTTCTCAGCGTAGAAAGGCGGTGCGCAATCATCAGTGTCGTACGGCCGCTGATCAGGCGCTCAATGGCCTCCTGAATCAGGTTCTCCGTTTCCGAGTCTACAGAGGCCGTAGCTTCGTCAAAGATCAGCATGCTCGGATTTTTCAGCACGGCCCTGGCAATGGAAATACGCTGCCGTTCGCCGCCTGACAAACCGATTCCGCGCTCACCAAGCATTGCGTCATAAGCATCCGGCTGACGGGCAATGAATTCGTGGGCATTGGCCACCTCTGCCGCATGGATCACTTCCTCCACATGCGCATCCGGTTTTCCATATGCGATATTATTGAAAATCGTATCACTGAACATCATGGGTTCCTGCTGCACATAGCCGATCTGGGACCGGTAGTATTCTAAATCCAGTTCTTTGATATTATGGCCGTCTACAAGAATTTCACCCTCATAGTTGTCATAGAAGCGCATAAGCAGGTTGATCAGCGTCGATTTTCCGGACCCGGTGGTTCCGACAATGCCGACAATATCGCCGGGCTCAATGGTCAGATTCACGTCAGACAACACTTTTTTTGTACGGTCAAAAGAAAAATTGACGTTTCGGAATTCGATCTTTCCCTGAATCGCAGGGCAGTTGCCTTTATTAAAGTTTTCCTCCGGTTCCGCATCGAGGATATCCAAAATCCGTTCTGCAGAAGACAGTGCCTGATGATACGCATCGCTGAGTGTCGCAAAAAAGTTCACCGGATTATAGAAAATACCGGCATAAGACAAAAACGATACCAGCAGGCCGAGAGACAGCGTTCCCGGCGAGGAGATGACCCAGTTTCCGCCCACACTCCAGATCAGGAGCGTACCGCAGGTTATAAAAAACGATACGGTATAGGGAAAGATCGTCACGATCTTAGACGCCTCTATATCAACCTTCAGCCACTCGTTGTTATATTTTTCAAACTTATTTACCGTCCGCTTTTCGCCGGCAAAGGATTTGACCACCTTCACACAGGGAATCGTATCCGTCAGGACAGATGTTACGGCTGCCCATCTTCTCCAAATTCTGCGGTAGAAGGGAAAAATCTTGCGGCCGAAGATACGCGCGCCCAATACAACGATGGGCACGGGGATCAAAGACAGCAGGGTCAGCTTCCAGTTCATGACAAACATCACGACAACAATACCGATCATCAGAAAAAACTGCGCCACAGCTTCTTGGGTAATGCGCAGCATAAAAGCCTGCAATGTCGCCGTATCCCCCGAAATCCGGTTGATTACGGAACCGGTAGAGGTCTTATCATAAAATTTCATAGGCAGGTACTGCGCTTTCGCATAGATATCCTGCCGCAGGGCCGCTACGATTTTATCTCCGCTGATCCGCAGCATATAGCTGCGCAGCGTTCCTACCAGGAAATTGACCACATAGCCGCCCAGTAAAACCAGCACGACGATCATCAGCATCCTGCGGTCTCCGTTGGGAATGATTTCATCCACCAGCATTTTGGTGACATACGGCGGCATCAGCACCATTGCCGTCGTAATAAACGACATCAGCAGGCAGATGACCAAAATCCACAGCTGCGGCTTCAGATATTTCATGAGCTTTGCCGCCAGCTTGCTTTTGGATTGGCAGTTGATGCATTCCGCGCCCTGACGCAGCAGCGTTCTGCCGCATTTCGGACAAACGTTCATCATCTTTTCATAGGTCGCGCAGACAACGTCATACTCAGCCTCCAAGGGATTGCCGGCGTTGATATTTTCGATAAAAAGCGCAGCCATATCGCAAAGAGCCGCAACCGCATATGTAAAACGGAACACTTTTTCCTTGCGGCCGCTGCGTAAATGCATCTGCAGCATTGCGTTGCCGTACATTCTTTTAACCGCGGCACTTTTTACCTCTTCATGTAAAAAGACAGCCGCGCCGTCCTCAAAAGTCGGGTCAATTACGATTGACCGCTTTTCCGTGACAGCGAGAGCCGTCTCGCCATAATTGCCCTCCAACGTGAGATCCCCGATAATCACAAACAACACAGGTTCATTTTCAGTCGTATGACATTTGATCTGCTTGCTGATTTCATCGGGTACCGGTTTGTTTGTAAGCATTGCTTTATGATCCATACGAATCCCTCCGATACGGAGTTTTTTGGGGTTGTTCAGTTATTATATGCAAGTAAAAAACAAAGTCAATCATTTTTTCTGCAATTTCGGCTTTTTGAATAGAAAGTTAAAAAAACCGTGATTTAAGTCACGGTTTTAACATTTTATTCACATATTTTCTGATTTTATCCAAAAACACCAAATAAATCAAACTCCGCTGCGTTAAGCAATGCGATCCGGCATAAACTGGGTCAGCTGAATTTTAAAATTGGCGTTCAGAACTCTGATCTCATCTAAAAAGCCCTTTACATCATTCAGATTTTTTAGCTTAATATGATATTGCAGCTCAACTACCGTACCGCCGCTGATGATCCGAATGCCCGAGAGCGCATAGCTGGCTGTGTATCTGCCCAGAACTTCATCCAGAAGACCGTCGTAATTAATACTCTCCGGCACCGCCACGATCAAGGTACGGACCGCGGGCTTCCCCTTATCCGATGTTGCAGCCGTATACAGCAGAATGACCACACAAGTGATAACGACAAATAAGAAGGCCGCTAAATACAAACCGACTCCGGTAATAAAGCCCGCGCCCATGCAGAAGAAAATAAACGCAATATTTTTCGGCGTCACCAAGGTGCTTCTGTAGCGGATAATGGACAGTGCTCCCGCAAGGCTGAAGGCTCTGGCAATATCATTTCCGATTACGGATAACAGCAGCGCCACTACAATGGGCACAATCAAGATCACTACGCCGAATTCACTGTCGTATGCAAAGGCCCTGCAGGTCAGCTTGTATGTAAAAAAGATGATGAGGCCTAAGACAAAGGCAACAAGCACCGCCATACATACATACATCACGCTGTTTGCATTATTAATCCGCAGCATACTGTCAAAAAACTTCTGGATACTATCCACCATGACTCCCACACTCCTGTTTTTACTTTATAAATCAAAATGATAGCAATTGGAAGGATTCCCGCCGCTCAGCCGTTTCTGCTCTGCAGCAGTGCCGCGTCCTCATAGTGAGAACAATATTTGGAAAAGGTTTGATTCCGGTAGCGATACTCCGCCAAAATTTTCACCAGCCAATATGGGATGTCTTTTCCCGTTTTCACTTCCAGTACAGCGGTTTTCTCAGGAATCCGCGGCTGTCCGTAGCTGCCTGCCGTAAGATCAAGCTCCGTATCCCGCGTTCTGATATTTACATCAAAGGTAATCCGCAATTCCGGATCCTCCCTGCTGAACAGAGCCATACGGTCATAGCTGACCACATTCTTTGGTTTGAGTTCTTTCAGCCGGATCAGACGGCAGATTTCCCGCAGCACCTGC
>USLW01000063.1 GCA_900555605.1 uncultured Clostridium sp.
CCAAAGCAATTATGCCTGGAGTCTCGACCAGGGAAGCAATACAGTGCAACCACAGACATATGGTTAATCCTCTTGCATGTGCAGGCGAAATAGGCTCCAACCCTGTTCGGGCAGACATAGAAGAGGCCGGAAAAATATGCGGAATTGATTTTATCCTTAATGTGGTTTTAGATGAACATAAAAAAATTGTTCAAGCGGTTGCGGGTGATCCTATAGAGGCACACAGGGTGGGAGCTAAGTTTTTGGATCAGCTGTATATGAAGGAGATTTCACAGCAGGCTGATATTGTGATTGTTTCCCAAGGAGGCGCGCCGAAGGACATTAATTTATATCAGACACAAAAGGCATTAGACAATGCAAAATATGCTGTTAAAAAGGGTGGGACCATTATTTTGATCGGTTCCTGCAAAGAGGGTTTAGGTGAAAAAGTATTTGAAGAATGGATGACAGAAGCAGCCTGTCCGCAGGAAATGGTTGAACGGATCGGTCGGGACTTCCAGCTTGGAGGTCATAAAGCCGCTGCAATCGGTATGGTTTTGGAAAATGCGGACATTTTACTCGTTTCAGAGTTAGAGCCGGATTTAGTACAAAATATTTTTCTCAAACCGTACAGCAATGCCCAGCAAGCGTTCCGTGATTCTTTAGCAAAGCATGGACCGAATGCGAAGGTGTGGGTAATTCCGTACGGGGGATCAGTATTACCCCGTTTTATCGGATAAAGGATAGATCGCAGCATGAGGGGCGCTGCGGAAATAAACAGGTCCCGACCCTGCTTGCACGTTGCTTGTATATAAGTAAAATAAATGAATATCATAATGAATATCAATTTTACCTATGGCGCGGTTGATGATATAGTGTAAATGAATCGCACAGCTTTTATCGTGTGATTCCGAGGCGGGGGATTGAACCGAGCCGGCAAAATGAAAGACATGCAGCAATCCGTGCCGTATAGAATGTATGTGCGCCGCGGGCCAGATTATCAGTCAGGAGTGGTGATTTGTGCAGGCAAATGTGGAAACTGTGATCGTGCTTGATTTCGGGGCGCAGTACAGTCAGTTGATTGCGCGTCGTATCAGGGAAAATCATGTATATTGTGAAGTGCTTCCCTGCAGCACAAGCGTAGAGGCAATCCGGATGAAAAAACCCAAAGGAATCATCCTGACAGGCGGACCGGCAAACGTATATGCGGCAGATTCATTAAAATGTGAACCGGAGCTCCTGCGGCTCGGGTGTCCGGTGTTAGGAATTTGTTACGGAATGCAGTTGATCTCATACCTGCTGGGCGGAACTGTAGCCGAGGGCGGAGCCGCAAACAAAGAATACGGTATGACAGCAGTGCGGCTGGATAAAGGCTGCACAATATTTGCAGATGCAGATGCAACCAATACCTGCTGGATGAGCCACACGGATTATGTGGAGCGCGTACCGGCAGGGTTTGTTGTACGTGCCGCTTCAAAAGGATGTCCGATTGCCGCGATGGAAAGTGCAGACGGTAAAATCATCGGCGTTCAGTTCCATCCTGAAGTCCAACATACAGAAAATGGCGCCGCCATGCTGAAACGATTCTTATATGATGTGTGCAAATGTAGCGGCGATTGGACTATGAGCGGTTTTGTTAAAAAAACGATACAGGAACTGCGGGTAAAATTCGGTGAACAAAAGGTCCTGCTGGCTTTATCCGGCGGAGTAGATTCTGCTGTAGCAGCTGCGTTTGTAAGCAAAGCAGTGGGCAAAAATCTGACTTGTATTTTTGTGGATCACGGACTTATGAGAAAAGGAGAACGTGCGCAGATCGAAGATGTTTTCCGTAATCAGTTTGAGACAAATTTAATTGTAGTAGATGCACAGCAGCGATTTTTAGACAAGCTGGACGGCGTCTCCGATCCTGAGGAAAAGCGCGTCATTATCGGGCGTGAATTTATAGAAGTTTTCCAAGATGAAGCAGAGCGAATCGGAAACGCGGAAGATTTCTATTTTGTTCAGGGGACAATCTACCCGGATGTCATAGAAAGCGGCGCCGGAAATTCCGCAGTGATCAAAAAGCATCACAATGTAGGGGGCCTTCCGAAATATATCAAATTTCGGGAGGTGGTAGAGCCTCTGCGTGATTTATTCAAAGACGAAGTTCGGCGCTGCGGATTTGAACTGGGACTCAGCCGGGAAATCGTTATGCGGCAGCCGTTCCCGGGCCCTGGATTGGCAGTCCGGATTATCGGAGATATCACAAAGGAAAAATTGGATATTTTGAGGGAAGCGGACGGCATTTTCAGGGAAGAAATCGCAAACGCAGGACTCGAGGATCAGCTGAGTCAGTATTTTACGGTTCTGACCAATATGCGGAGCGTAGGTGTAATGGGGGATGCGCGTACATATGACTATACGATTGCACTGCGGGCAGTCACTACGACTGATTTTATGACGGCTGATTGGGCGCGGCTGCCGTATGATGTACTGCAGCGGATTTCTTCCAGAATTGTGAACGAGGTGTCGTCTGTGAATCGAATTGTGTACGATGTTACCAGTAAACCGCCGGCTACGATCGAGTGGGAGTAAGGATTCACCGCGTTTCAGCAAGAAAATCTGCGGCGTATTACGGCGCACGAGGTGTAGCGTCAGATTGGGTTCGCACTGTGATTTACAGAAAATGCGCTGAGATCCGCTGAATTTATAAAAAGCATGCTTTTTTATTATGATTACAGTCGCCGACGGCGACATGGGAGGTTGCTATGGAACGAAAGGTTGGTACCGTATCAAGAGGAATTCGATGCCCGATCATCCGGGAGGGTGATCCTTTAGCGCAGATTGTCGTCAGAAGCGTATTGGAGGCAGCGGAACAGGAGGGCTTTGGTCTGCGGGACAAGGACGTCATTTCCATCACGGAATCCGTGGTTGCGCGTGCGCAGGGGAATTATGCTTCGGTTTCTGCGATTGCTGCTGACATAAGGTCCAAATTAGGCGGCGGAACCATCGGCGTCATTTTTCCGATTCTTTCCAGAAATCGTTTTGCAATCTGTCTCCGCGGTATTGCACAAGGTGCGAAAAAAGTTATTTTAATGCTCAGCTACCCGAGTGATGAGGTCGGAAATGAGTTAGTGACATTGGACCAGCTTGATGAAGCAGGCATTAATCCGTATACGGACCTGCTGACGCTCAGTCAGTACAGAGCATTGTTCGGAGAAAATAAACATCCTTTTACCGGTGTGGATTACGTACAATACTATGGGGATTTGATCCGTCAGTCCGGTGCAGAATGTGAAATCGTTTTTGCCAATGATGCTCGGCGTATATTAGAGTATACAAAAAATGTACTTCATTGTGACATTCATTCCCGTGCCAGAACAAAGCGCATTTTAAAAACTGCCGGTGCCGAACGCGTATATGGCCTGGATGAGATTCTGAATGCGCCGGTGGAGGGCAGCGGCTTTAATCAAGATTTCGGTCTTTTGGGCTCTAATAAATCTACGGAGGACAAAATCAAGCTCTTTCCGCAGAACTGTGTGGATTTGGTGTTGGATGTCCAGAAGCAGATTTTGCAGCAGACCGGCCGGCATGTAGAAGTTATGGTTTACGGGGATGGTGCCTTCAAAGATCCTGTAGGTAAAATATGGGAGCTGGCGGATCCATGTGTTTCAGTTGCCAATACGCCCGGCTTAGAAGGAACCCCGAATGAAATCAAGCTGAAGTATTTAGCGGATAACGATTTCGCCGCTTTATCCGGAGAGGCGCTGCAAAAAGCAATTGAAGTCCGGATCAAGGAAAAAAAGGACAACCTTTTAGGCGATATGGCTTCTCAGGGAACGACACCCCGGCGGCTTACGGACCTTATTGGCTCACTCAGCGATCTGACCAGCGGATCCGGAGATAAGGGAACTCCGGTAATTTTAATACAGGGGTATTTTGATAATTTTACCAGCTGATAGAAAGGAGCAGGATGTATGAAACAAGACATGATCCTTATCCTCGATTTAGGAAGTGAGGAAAACCCAAAAATTGCCCGGGAGGTTCGTGCTTTAGGCGTATACTCAGAAATTCACCCCCATGATCTCTCTGCGGAAGCGCTGGCAGCGCTTCCGAATGTCAAAGGAATTATTCTCAACGGCGGTCCGAATCGGATCGTTGACGGGGCAGCAATTGATGCTTCTCGGGCTGTTTATGAGTCCGGGTGTCCAATCCTTTGTGCTGACCATAACGGAGAGGCGCCATGGCCGCAGCCGGACGAAGAGCGCAAACGGATTCTTTCCCGTTTTGTGTTTGATAAATGCGGAGCAGAGGCAAATTGGAATATGGAAAATTTTATTGCCGATCAGGTAGAGCTGGTGCGCCGTCAGGTGGGAAATAAAAAGGTGCTGCTTGCGCTGTCCGGCGGGGTTGATTCTTCCGTGGTAGCAGCGCTGCTTATCCGTGCGGTCGGAAAGCAGCTGACCTGCGTCCATGTAAATCACGGCCTTCTTCGCAAGGGAGAGCCGGAGCAGGTGGTGGATGTGTTCCGCAATCAAATGGATGCAAATTTGGTATATGTGGATGCTTCAGACCGTTTTCTGGATAAATTGTCTAATGTGGCGGATCCGGAACAAAAGCGGAAAATCATCGGTACAGAATTTATTCGTGTTTTTGAAGAGGAAGCCAGAAAATTGGAGGGTATTCGATTTCTTGCACAGGGGACCATTTATCCGGATATTATTGAATCCGGTACAAAGACCGTTAAAGCGGTAAAAAGCCACCACAATGTGGGCGGCCTGCCGGAGGACCTGGATTTTGAATTGGTAGAACCGTTAAAAATGCTTTTCAAAGATGAAGTGCGGGCTTGTGGAACAGCGCTCGGTCTTCCGGATAATATGGTATATCGGCAGCCTTTTCCGGGACCCGGCCTTGGTGTGCGTTGCCTGGGCGCAATTACCAGAGAACGATTAGAGGCTGTTCGGGAATCAGATGCAATTCTGCGGGAAGAGTTTGCCAAAGCAGGCTTGGAGGGTCGTGTATGGCAGTATTTTACTGCAATCCCGGATTTCAAGTCCGTCGGGGTACGAGAAAATGCCCGTACTTTTGATTGGCCGGTGATACTCCGTGCCGTAAACACGGTGGATGCTATGACCGCTTCTGTTGCAGACATCCCATTTTCTCTGCTTCAGAAGATTACAGTCCGTATCACCTCTGAAGTAAAAGGTGTGAACCGGGTTTTATATGACTTGACGCCTAAGCCCACCGGAACCATAGAGTGGGAGTAACAGTCCATTCACGGCAGGGACTACCCTGTGCTGTAACAGGGTAGGGTCTTGTTTAACTAACGCAGGGTAGGAGCTTGCTTAAGGGTAGGAACCTGTTTATTAACGCAAGGGTAGGAGCTTGCCTATTCGTTTTCAGGAAAGGAGATATTGAGATGGAAAAACGGGAAATGCTTTATGAGGGAAAGGCAAAAAAAGTATATAAAACAGAGGATGAAAATGTTTACATTGTAGATTATAAAGATGATGCTACGGCATTTAACGGACAGAAAAAAGGAACAATTGTAGGAAAAGGCGTTATCAATAACAGAATGTCAAATTTGATTTTTCGGGTTTTGGAGAGTAAGGGGATCAAAACACATTTTATCGAAGAGCTGAGTGATCGGGAGACTGCTGTGCGCAGAGTGGAAATTGTACCGCTGGAGGTGATCGTGCGCAATATTGCAGCAGGCAGCTTTTCAAAGCGGTACGGCGTACCGGAAGGAACCGCGCTGAAGTGTACGATCTTAGAGTACAGCTATAAAAACGATGCGCTGGGGGATCCCCTAATTAATGACTATCATGCCATGGCATTAGGCTTGGTCACACAAGAGGAGCTGAATCATATTGCTGCCGCAACCTTTGCAGTTAATGAGGTGCTGAAGGAGTTTTTCGCAAAAATCGGGATTATTTTGGTTGACTTCAAAATTGAATTCGGAAGGTGCCCTGCATTGGGCGGCGAAATCATATTGGCTGACGAGATATCTCCTGACACATGCCGTCTGTGGGATGCCAAAACCAAAGAAAAGCTGGATAAGGATAGATTCCGGCGGGATCTGGGAAATGTTGAAGAAGCATATAAAGAGATTTTCACCAGAATCGGACTGTAAAATTAGAATCAAGATGTAAAATTAAAATAGAAATAGGAACTTGTGATCATCGGCAGAACTATTTTATGGACTCCTGGAAAACGCTGCATGCGCGCAAAGGAGTAAATGAATCAAATCGCAGGACCGGTAGAATCCGGAAAGGGAGGCCAGAAGAATGCTTCGGGAAGAATGCGGCGTATTTGCTATATATGATAATGATGGATTTGACTGTGCGAGAATGACTTATGCAGGGTTATTCGCGCTTCAGCACAGAGGACAGGAAAGCTGTGGAATTGCGGTAAATAAAGATCGCATTATTACACTGCATAAAAATGTGGGGTTGGTCAGTGAGGTATTTCATGACCGGGATTTAGATGCGCTGGATGGTAAAATGGCCATCGGGCACGTCCGTTATGCAACCACCGGGGAAACCGGGGGACTGAATGCACAGCCATTAGTGAGCCGTTATATTAAAGGGCAGCTTGCACTGGCTGTAAACGGCCAGTTGTCCAATTACATGGAGTTAAAGCATGAATTGGAATTAGCCGGTGCCATTTTCCAGACCACGACAGATACAGAGATTATGATGCACCTTCTTGCCCGTGCCAGACTGAAAACAGGCCGTGCAGAGACTGCATTGGCGGAAATGATGAAGGAACTGAAGGGTTCCTATTCGTTGGTCATGATGAGCCCGCAGAAACTGATGGCCTGCCGTGACCCGCAGGGAATGCGCCCTCTTTGTCTGGGAAAAATCAATAACTCTTATGTAATCGCCTCTGAGACATGCGCGCTGGACACCGTGCGGGCAGAATATATTCGGGATATCGATCCCGGTGAAATTGTGATTATAGACAAGGACGGTCTGCGGTCCATCCGGGACAATTGTCCGCCTGCCGGAAGATCACGTATCTGCATATTCGAGTATATCTATTTTGCACGCTCGGATTCAATTATAGAAGGAATGAGCGTACACGAGGCCCGTAAATTAACGGGTAAAATACTTTCCGAGGAATTTCCTGTTGATGCGGATCTGGTAATCGGGGTCCCGGACTCTGGAATTGATGCTGCAATCGGTTATGCACAGGCCTGCGGAATTCCTTATGGAAAGGGACTTGTAATTAACCGCTATGTAGGAAGGACCTTTATTCAGCCCACACAAGAGCAGCGCGCCACTGCTGTGCGGCTGAAAATCAATGTACTGCGCGATACGGTAAAGGATAAACGGATTATCATGGTGGATGACTCCATTGTGCGCGGAACTACCTGTGCAAACTTAGTAGATATGCTGAAGGAAGCCGGTGCAAAAGAGGTACATATGAGAATCAGTTCACCGCCTTTTACCTGGCCGTGCTATTTTGGCACAGATGTCCCCTCCAAGGAGCATTTGCTGGCCTGCAATCATGAGCTGGAGGAAATTCGCCGGATGATCGGAGCGGATTCTCTCGGGTATCTGCCGGTTTCGCGTCTGCATGAGATCGTGCCGAATATTAAATGCGGATATTGCGACGGATGCTTTACCGGAAAATATCCGTACTGAATTCTGCAGAACTTGAATGCGTACATTTTAAAATGGAGCTTATTGGAGGTTATTTATGAAAGACAGCTATGAAAGTCCGCTGAATTCCAGATATGCCAGCAAGGAAATGCAGTTTTTATTTTCACCGGACAAAAAATTCCGGACATGGCGCAGACTGTGGATTGCTTTGGCTGAGAGTGAAAAAGAACTGGGACTTCCCATTACGGAGGCACAGATTGCAGAACTGAAAGCACATGCAGACGACATCAATTATGAGGTGGCGGAAGAAAGAGAACGAGCAGTCCGGCACGATGTAATGTCGCATGTGTACGCATATGGCCAGCAGTGTCCGCTGGCAAAACCGATTATTCACTCCGGCGCAACCTCCTGCTATGTCGGCGATAACACGGATATCATTATTATGCATGAAGCCCTGGAGCTGATCCGCGACAAGCTTGTGAACGTGCTGAATGTGCTTGCTGATTTTGCCGAACGGTATCAAGCGCTGCCCACTTTGGGATATACGCATTATCAGCCTGCCCAGCTGACCACTGTGGGAAAACGGGCAACGCTGTGGATGCAGGATCTGGTGATGGACCTGGAAGAAATTGAAGCGCAGCTTGCAAAGAAAAAACTGCGGGGCGCCAAGGGAACTACCGGTACGCAGGCCAGTTTTTTGGAACTGTTCCGCGGAGATCATGAAAAGGTAAAAGCGCTGGATCGGCTGGTGGCGAAGAAAATGTCTTATCCGACTGTTTTTGCCGTAACCGGACAGACCTATCCGCGTAAACTGGACAGCCAAATTTTAAATGTGCTGAGCGGTGTCGCGCAATCTGCGCATAAGTTCAGCAATGATATCCGTCTGCTGCAGAACCTGAAAGAGATTGAAGAGCCGTTTGAAAAAACGCAGATCGGTTCCTCTGCCATGGCATATAAGCGCAATCCCATGCGCAGCGAACGAATTGCCTCCTTGTCCCGGTATGTAATGATTGATGCGCTGAATCCGGCCCTGACCGCCTCCGAGCAATGGTTTGAGCGTACGCTGGACGATTCTGCCAATAAACGGATCAGTATACCCGAAGCATTTCTCGCCGCGGATGCCATTTTAAACCTCTACCTGAACGTTGCAGATGGTCTGGTGGTATATCCGAAGGTGATTGCCTCCCATATTCAGAAGGAGCTGCCGTTCATGGCAACGGAAAATATTCTAATGGATGCGGTTCTGCGGGGGGGGGACCGGCAGGAGCTCCATGAAAAGATCCGCCTATATTCTATGGCGGCAGCCAAGCAGGTGAAAGAAGAGGGCTTGGAAAATGATCTGATTCAAAGAATGACGGCTGATGCGGCATTCGGATTGAGTGAAGAAATGGCCGCTGATATTTTACAGGCAGAGCACTATACCGGCAGAGCTGCGGAGCAGACCGAGGAGGATGTG
>USLW01000064.1 GCA_900555605.1 uncultured Clostridium sp.
CACACGAATCTCTGCGGCACGGTCAGATAAAAGACCTGAAAACCACGGTCCGAAGGCTGATCCCAAGTCTCCCGCCACAGCCAGAAAAGCAAACAGCCATGCGCCGGCCCGAGAGAACCGCTCTGCAGCAAAAACCAGCGTCCCCGGCCACAGCATACCAACTGCAAATCCCGTCAGAGCGCACATAGATAAGGAAAGAACGGGAATCGTGGAGACAGATAAAATAAAATATCCTAATATTGCCGCGGTAGCCCCAAAGGCCATAAAATGAGATAATTTTATTTTTTTAGCCGTAGCGGAACTGAAAAGGCGCGACAAGCCAAGCATGCAGGCAAACATACACATACCGCCTGCATCTCCAAAGAGCTTCGGCAGCTTCAGCACGCGCTCCATATATGCGGAGCTCCATTGCACCATGGTGTTTTCCGTACAGCCGCCGAAAAAAATCGTCAACATAAACAATAAGAAGATCGGCTGCTTCAGGACTTGCCGCATTCCCTCCTGCTTTTCCTCCAGAAGCAGTTCCGGCAAAGGCACCAGGAAAGATAAAATCAGCCCTGCCAGCGGAACTGCCATCCAGCAAAGCGTTATCCACTGCCAGCAATCACGGCCGAAAAGATATAAGCAGAATGACGTCAGCAAAACGACCGCCATCTGCCCCCAAGCATAAAAGGAATGCAGCAGCGCCATACTGCCGCCCTTTGAAACACTGGGAATCGCATGAATCAGAGGGCTGATAATAATCTCCAGAAAGCCGCCTGCAACGGAAAAGAAAATCGTGCCTGCCAGAAATCCCGCATACGGCTTTGCCAAAAATTCCGGAGACAAGGCAAATACGGCAAGCCCCACAATCGCCAGAATTTCAGATAAAATTAAAAAAGGACGAAAGCCGTGCCGGTCCACCGCTCTGCTGAATAAAATATCACAAATCAGCTGGGTAATAAAGTTAACGCTTACCAGTGTCCCGAGCTGCAGGTAAGAAAGGCCGAAGCTTTCCCGCAGAGGGATAAACAAAACCGGACATAAATTAATATTGATCGCCTGTACAATATATGAGATATAGCATGTGATCTTTGTACTTGTGAAGTTCATCTTCTGCACGCATCCTTTGCATGATGTTTCCGCGTTCAGGGGGGATTATACGCAACCGTACCGCATTTGGCAATATCCAATCTTGTATTTTTTTTGCTTCACAGGTAAAATGGAATTCAGTTTCCGGAATCAATATCCGGTATGGGGAGGTTTTCTTATGGATTTACAAATCGGCGATCTGATTACGACAAAAAAACCGCACCCCTGCGGCAGCGATCAATGGGAGATTCTGCGCACGGGTGCGGATATCAGAATAAAATGCAAAGGCTGCGGCCATCAGGTTATGATTGCAAGAGTCAAACTGGAAAAAAGCATCAGAGGCATACAGAAGAGGCATATGCCTTAAGATATGCATTGTAAAGCTGTGCGTACAGCGCGGCTCTCTCAGGGTTCGGCTTTACGGTGGTCCGCTCAATTCCGCAATTTAACGCCTGCGACAGGCTGCCAAGCTGCTGCATATGATATAAAATCAATTTCGCGCCGCCCAGCAAAGATGCATGCTGAATATTGGATAATTGAATTTCCCTGTTTATGACGGAGGCAAGCATGCCAGACCAGACGGGAGATTTCACAATTCCGCCTGATACGTGAATTTTTTCCGGCTCTCCTGTCAGCGGAACCAATCCGTCATAGCACTGCTTTAAATTAAAGCATACGCCCTCCAGAACAGAACGATATAGAGAAAATCCCGTATGATATCCGCGCACCCCGATAAAACCGCCTTTTCGTTCGTCAATCCATCCCGGACTGCGTTCGCCGAATAAAAACGGCAGAAAAATCGCCGGATTCGGATCCTGCAGCACCTCATGCTCTGCCATTTCATCTATCTCCCGGAATGAACTGCTGGAAAGTCCCGCATTCTTTCGGATCCAGTCCACACAATTGCAGCAGCCTGCCGTAGCCATACCAGTCAGATAAGTCCCCGGCGCATAATAGCACCACGCGGACGGTTTCTCCGTAAGCAGCGGCTGCGGTGAAATCATGCGGAGTGCTCCGCTGGTACCTACGGAAAGCGTCATGATCCCCGGCGCCAGTGCATCGTCTCCCACCTGATTCATTGCGCCGTCCGGATGCGCAGTAATCACCGGAATTCCGGCCTGCAGGCCAAGATATGCCGCGGCTTCACTGTTCAGCGCTCCGGCCTGCGCATAATCACATAAAGCAGGCATATTGCTCCGGCGCAGACCGAACATCTGCAATAAATCATCATCCCAATCGCGTAAATGCGGATTAAAAAGACCTGATCCCGATGCCATGGAATCGCTTTCCAAAACAGAACCGGTCATTTTATAAAATAAATAAGAGCCCTGATTCAGCAATAAATCATCCGCTTCAACCTGGAGCCCTTTCTCCCGTATCAAATGCAGCATACGAAAGGACACATATGTACCGTTGATCATACAGCCTGTTTTTTGATACAGCGCCGCGCACTGTACGGGATCCCTCCGAAATTGCCCTGCAATACGGGCGGCGCCGCCGTATGTCCAAGTATATGCTTTTGTTTTCGGATTACGCTTGGCATCCAGCAGCAAAGAATTGTGCCAGGTAGAAACAAGCGCGATCCCCTCAATTTTTCGTTCAAAGGCCGATACCAAAGAAGCGCCGGTATCCAGAACCGCTTTACAGATCAGATCAGGATCCTGAATTCCGTTTTTACTCATCTCCTCTGTATAGGAAAACGCCGCTACATTATAAATTGCGCCATTCTCTTCGCAAATCATGGCTTTCGCCGCTGAAGTGCTTGCCTCTAAAATTAAAACCGCCAAATCAATCCCATCCTTTCGCCGTCCGCCTTTTCCTTATGACTCCAGCCAGACCGTTTGTTTTACAATCTTGGCATAGCTTTGTATCAGCTTGACAATCTTTGCCGAAACATTGATATCCATATAGTCCTCCGGCAGACGCGGACGTTCTTCCTGCCGGAATAGTTCAACAGCCAATGTTACGGCCTGTTCCACATCACGGCTTTTAATCCCGCCGATTACAATGCTGCCCCGGTCCAGCACCTCCGGCCGTTCCGTAGAAGTTCTGATCAAAACCGCAGGAAAATGCAGCAGTGCAGATTCCTCCGACAGTGTCCCGCTGTCGGATAAAACACAAAAGCTGTTGCGCTGCAGCTGATTATAATCAAAAAAGCCGAAAGGCTTCAGGCTGCGTACCAGCGGATGAAAAGAAAAACCGTTTTCCGCCTGACGCTTTTCAATAAACTTCATACTTCTCGGATGTGTGGAATAAATCACGGGCATATGGTATTTCTCCGCCATATCATTGATGGCATTCATAAGATCCAGAAAATGCGCCTCATGATCGATATTTTCCTCTCTGTGCGCAGATACCAGCAGATATCCGCCGGGGGTGAGGCTTAACTGATTCAGAACCGTACTTGATTCGATCTGCTTCCTATGTGCCTGCAGTACCTCTGGCATGGGAGATCCCGTTACAAAAATCGTCTTTCCGTCAATGCCTTCACCGAGTAAATATCGTCTGGAATGCTCGGTATACGGTAGATTGATGTCGCTGATATGATCTACAATGGTCCTGTTTACCATTTCCGGTACATTCCAGTCCCAGCACCGATTTCCCGCTTCCATATGAAAAATCGGAATCTTAAGGCGTTTCGCAGAAATTGCGGAAAGTGCGGAATTCGTATCGCCTAAAATCAGAACCGCATCCGGTCTTTCCCGGCTCAGTATTTCGTAGGATTTTGCAATAATATTGCCCATGCTTTCTCCCAGATGCGCGCCGACACTGTTCAAATAATAATCAGGCTCCCGCAGTCCGAGCTCCTGAAAAAAAACTTCATTCAGCGTATAATCCCAATTCTGTCCCGTGTGTATCAGAATGTGATTAAAATATCGGTCACAGGCTTTGATACAGGCCGACAGCCGTATAATCTCCGGCCGCGTACCGAGAATGGTTGCTACTTTCATTCGGTTCTCCATAACGCAATCTCCATTTTACATAAATTTCCGCATAACGTTTGTTACAATTCCTGCGGCTTTTCTGACCCATTTGCTTCCTGCTCCACCGGCTCATAATACGTATCCGGATGAGAGGGATCATAAATTTCATTTGCCCACATAAAGGTGATGAGCTCCGTATCTCCCGTGTTGATGATTGCGTGCGTATATCCCGGCGGGATGTCTACTACCTCTATTTGCGCACCGCTTACCTGATACGTCAGAATCTCGCCTGTACCGATCCTGCGGAGTCGGATCACAGCAGTTCCGCTGACTACAATAAACTTCTCACACTTTGTATGATGCCAGTGATTTCCCTTTGTGATGCCGGGTTTCGTAATATTTACGGAAAACTGCCCGCTGCCTGCTGTTTTGATGAGCTCCGTAAAGCTGCCTCTGTCATCTGAATGCATTTTCACCGGATAGCAAAACCCGTTTTCCGGCAGATAACTTAAATACGTACTGTACAGAGCCTTCTCAAACGGATCGGAGACGGCCGGAAGATTTAGGCTCTGACGCTGATCATGAAAAAGATAGAGCCGCCGGGCAAGATCCCCGACACTGGCGTAATACTCCACAGGTACCTTGCAAAATGCCCGGTCACGGCAGATTTCTCCCTTCATTGCAGCCAGAAAAGAGGATATCACATCGTCGATATATACAAGACGCAGCAGCGTATCCGCAGCATGAATCGTAATCGGCTGGCCATGCGCAATGTGATCACAGAATGTAGCAACGACACTATTATAATTCGGCCGGCACCACTTGCCGAATACATTCGGCAGACGATAGATGAAAACCGGTATGCCGGTCTCTCGTTCATAGGAAAACAGCAGCTCTTCCGCCGCTTTTTTACTGTTTCCGTACGGATTGCACAGTTCAGCCTGAATCGATGACGACATCAGCAGAGGCGCCCGGTTTCCGTTCTCTTTCAGCAGCTCCAGCAGTTGTCCGGTCAAGCCCAGATTTCCCTGCATATACTCGGATTCATGCTTCGGTCTGTTTACGCCCGCCAAATGAAAAACAAATGCACAGTCTTGTGTATAACGCTTCAGCTGCTCCCGCGTCTGATCAATGTCGAATAGATAAAGATCGCAATATCCCTGATTCCGCAGTTCAGCAACTAAATTTTTTCCGATAAACCCGTTTGCGCCTGTCACCAGTATTTTCATATCAATCTCCAATCTTCCGCACGTTTGAAATTCGGCAGGCCTCGACTTTGTCAAAATTCCGCATGAAAAATTTATTTCTCACCGCATGAAAGACTGTCTTTCTTGTGATCTCCCGTATTGTCCAAACGGTTATATTATACCATTGCGTGCCCGGTGCTGTAAATCATTTTGTACGTATTGACATAAGCCGGTTTTTATAATACATTGCATAAGAACCAGTGACAGACGCAGGGAAACAAAAATTGATTTCCACAATCTGAACGATAGGGAGGACGATATGTTATACGATTCGATACGTGTGGCTGTTTTTTCGGATATCCATTCAAATTATGCGGCGCTGGAAGCATGCTTGAAGGATTGTAAAATATTCGGTGTTGACGAATATATCGTCGCAGGTGATCTGATCAGCGACTGGCATCAGCCGAAAGAAACGCTCGGCGCCATCCGGGCGCTGACAAAGCTGGTGATTAAAGGCAATAGAGAGCAGTATTTCTGTGAATATGAAAAAAACCGGAATTTGTGGCACATTTATGATCAATACGCTTCTCTTTTATGGACGTATCAGCAGCTTGATCACGCAGAACGCGCATATATCGCCGCACTTCCCGAGGCGCTGGTCATAACTGCCGGAAAAAAACAGATCCGTGTGGTGCACGGCTCCGTATTCAGAATGAACGAGCTGGTATATCAAAAAAACGGAGCAAAAAGATTGTCCCAATCTTTGAACGCAATCCATGAGGATATTTTACTATTCGGTCATTCCCATGAGCAGTGGAAATTCAAATATCAAAATAAGCTGGCGATAAATCCCGGCTCCGTCGGCGTCCATTTCAATAAGCAGCAATGTGCCGAATATTGTATTCTTGAGTTAAAAGGCAGCAGTATCGAGGTCATCTTCCGTCTGGTAGCATATGATTTGGATGAAGCCTTTCTTAATATGATGAAATCCGAGCTCTACAGCATGGCCTATGTTTGGGTTCTCGTCAATTATCTCGGTATGACAAAGGGCTTTCCCTCCATCAGCGAATTTCTCCGGGATATTAAAGAGGAGCGCCTCCGTTCTGATATTACGGCAAATGGCCCGATACCGAATGATATATGGCACAGCGTATTTGAGCGGAAATACGCGCCTATGGTAATCTCCGATATCATAAAAATCGATCTCTGACCGCACCATAGAGCGATACAATCCAATTTAGCTGCGGCGACCTGAAAGCAAACACATTTTCAGCAAATGCCTGCCCTTTTGGCAGGCCTTTGCTTTCGGATGGACGATTTGAAGAAGCTCGTTTCAGAGCCATCAGAATGTACTTACATTCTCCAGCTCTGTTTCTGGTGCATTGCAGCAACCGCTGTCTTCCGCTTCACATGCTGCAGTTGATTCTGTTTTTATATCTGATTGTTCTTGCGAAGCTGTGTTCTCCTGCGGTGCAGCGGCTGTTTCCGGAGTACTGCCGGCAGACGATAAGGCCTGATACGGCGCCGGTCCATTTGCTTGCTGTGATTGCGGCCTTTGCTGCAGTGCATACGTCTCCGGTTCCGGATAGGCCCCCTGTATGTTCTGATGGTTTTGTACATTCATTCCGCGAGATTGATTCTGCATTTGCTGCTGTCCGTTTTGTCCGCTGCCGGCAGGCGGGTCTACCAGCATGAGATCTAAGCCTGCCATTACATCCTGCAGCGCTTTCAGCTCCGTTCTGCTCAGGCTGACGCCTTTTGCCATATTATGCTTATCCGGCGACCATTCCCGGATATCAAACTTATACGGTCCGTCATTCCAGCTTACAATATTAACTTCTTTTGACCACCCCCTTTTTGTTCTGCTCAAAACCGTAAGATGCCGTTTGATTGAAAACTTAAAATCACCCATGAATTCCCTCCTTTAATCGCAGAAAGTAAGCAAATAAATAAGTAAATAAATTGATTTACACCTCTTTTCTTCTTTATTTGTAAATATTATACATATTAAACGTGATTATGTCAACAGAGGACTATTTCCCGGGAAATAGTCCTTCAAAGATCCGGGCATCTTGGCCTGGTCACATCAGATCAGAATTTTTCAGCCAATTCAATCTTCCGAAACAATCAGGACGGTGGAAATCCGGAGCAGCTGCCGTAATCCCATTCCAGGCACCGTAATGCGGAGCCGCAGCTGCATCTGCACATTTATAAAAATTGCCTCTGATATATGTAGCTGTCTCGGGTAAGAAGCCAGGACATTTTTTCTGAATAAACGCGTATGGAATCTCATAGGATATCTGCCAGTATCCCTGCCTTTCAACGGCTTCCGCCGAAGCCCGTACAGAAAAATACGCATTGTCAGGCGCATCATCAAGGGGCGCGCTTGTCTCTCTCGTACCTGCTTCGCTAAAACCGATATACAGCACGCCGGCCGGATTGATTTCAAAATTAAAATACGCCGGAGAGACATCAGGCATCGGAGAAAAAAAGAACTCCATGCAGGAATCGGTGTAAACCGGACCGTTGCGCATTTTTACCTGCATACGAATGTCTGTTTCATATGCACGCATGACAATATGCAGTCCATTTTCGCTTCGGCAAATCGCAGCCATGGACCGCGGACGGTATGTGCCGCCCCAAGGATAAACGGCAATATCGATCCATTTCGGATTTGAAGGCTCGGACACATCATATGCGGCATACCAGAGCTTTGGATTTTCAATATACGGGATATCTGTTATTTTCATACATTCACACCTTTCATTCAGCATCACGCATCAGCATATACTCATATGCATCCACTAATGCATGCCAGCTGGCTTCAATAATATCGCCGGATACACCCACCGTGCACCATCGCATTTTACCATCCGACGATTCGATAAAGACCCGCACCTTAGACGCAGTCGCCTTGTTTGAGTCCAAAACACGCACTTTATAGTCAACAAGACGCATGGTCTTGATTTGCGGATAAAAATGGGCCAGTGCTTTGCGCAGTGCACCGTCCAGTGCATCAACAGGTCCGGTCCCATTCGCAGCAGTAATCTCCTCTTTTTCATCTACCATCACATCCACAATCGCAGAGGCCGTTGCATCTTTTCCCGACGGCGGCTGATTTGAGGTGATGACTTTATAGCTTCGCAATTGAAAACATGGCCTATATAAATGAATGGCTTTGCGCACCAGCAGCGAAAAAGAGGCTTCCGCACCTTCAAATTGATACCCCTCAAATTCCATGGATTTTAATTTTTCAACGGTTATTGCAGCAGCGGCCTCCTGCTGAGAAAGCTCCGGCAGGATATCCTTTATTTTAAAAAGCACTGCGGCTTTTCCGGAAACCTCAGACAGAACCAGCCGGCGGACGCTGCCCACGGATTCCGGATTGATGTGTTCAAAGGTTCCCGGCTGCTTTACAACCGCATCAATATGCATTCCCGCTTTATGGGAAAAAGCATTCTGCCCCACATAAGGTGCCCGCGGATTGGGCTTTATATTAAAAAGATCAGATACTGCATAGCTGTAAGCGGTTAGCTTCCGAAGGCAATTTTCCGGAATGCACGCGTATCCCAACTTTAGCTGCAGATTCGGCACTGCGGTAAAAAAGTCTGTATTTCCGCAGCGTTCCCCAATTCCCTTTAATGTCGTATGAACCATCACAGCACCAGCACATACTGCGGTAACAGCATTTGCTTCTGCCATGGCACAGTCATTGTGACAATGAATACCGATTTTTATATCCGGACCCAAGGCAGCCGCGGCAGCGGCTGTA
>USLW01000065.1 GCA_900555605.1 uncultured Clostridium sp.
CATAACTGGTATTATCAGCACAAAAAGTACACCGCTTAAACATGCCGCCGCCTGCCGCCTGCTGACGATCCAGCGTATTTTTTTGATTGATTCCTCTTCTATTAAAAGCGGCGTTAAGCTGATCGAAGCCTCTTCTCCGGATTTTGTAGAGGTTATGCCGGCGCTGATTCCCAAGGCGATTACCGCGTTGACCTCGCAGCTTAGTGTACCCGTCATCTGCGGCGGCATGATTTCAGAAAAAAATGATATGATCAATGCGCTCAATGCCGGTGCATCGGGCGTTTCCGTCAGCAGCAGCGAACTCTGGAGGGCTTAAACTCTTTCAATTGCCGCTTTTCGGGATATCCTTTTCTGCGCTTGCATACCCTATAGCCTGCTTCAGATGCGAGTAGCGGTAAGCGGATTTATAATCATCCCGCGCGACGCTGCATTTTTCCAAAGCAGAATAAATATAACAGGCTGTTTTTTTGTCCGGACATTCCTCGGAGGCCTGCAGCAGCAGAAGCTCGGCGGACACATAATCCTTTTGACACAGATATACCAGCCCGCCGTACAGCGCGGCTTTCCACGTATTTTTACCGGAAGAGATGAGACAGCGCGCTTTCAGAAATAAAAGATAGGGCAGCGCCTCCTCCATATCTCTTTCCATATAATATTGCGCCGCTTTTTCGCAGAATATGCTTTCTGCGGAGGGTTCATCCGCGACAGCCTCGAAGCCTGACAGAATAGAGCGCAGCTCGTTTCGGTCTGAGGAACCGGTTTCTATGAAGCGTGTCAGCCTGTCTGCAAATTGGCCGATCTCCTGATTTGAATATGACGAATAGTCAGGAAGCATTTTCTCGGGCTCTGCCACCATGGAGGACATAAAATAGGACAGGGGGACATCCAGCCGCGCTGATAAATATTCCAGCGTCTTCAAGGACGGCGCTGCGGCATCATTTTCGATCTTGCTCAGCATATTCCGCGTGATAAAGTCTCCCACGAGTTCACTTTGTGTCAGCTGCTTTGCGATTCTTGCCTCTTTGATCTTTGTGCCGAGGGACGGCTCCTGTCCCCCGCGGCCCGTTTTGCACTCTCTGTTCATTTCAATCAACTCCGTGGTGAAAAAAATTCACCTACAGTATATAATAGTTACGCACAAAATGCAAGAGAAAAAGGGAGAAAATATTTTCAAAAGAGGATTGTCCATGTATTGACTCTTCCGCGTGCAGGGTGTATACTTTGCACGTAAATAAAATTCACTTTGACGGAGGTTGCATGATGGATTGGTGGAATGAACTTGATACGGCCATGAAGGTACTGTACATTTTAGCTTCGACATCTACACTGATCCTGGCGCTGCAGTTGATTTTATCTCTGTTCGGTATCGGAGGCGGAGCAGATGCGGAGGCCGGCGGATTCGGCGATATCAGTGAACTCAGCGACGGGTTTTCCGCAGATAGCGGGGGCACTGACGGCTTTGACGGCGTTTATGACGGTGACGGGATCCCTGATCAGGGCGGCGTAACCGGATTCGATACACAGGGGCTCAGGATCTTTTCTATGAGAGGAATTCTGTCCTTCTTTGCAATCGGCGGGTGGACGGCGATTGTTTTGCTCAAAACGGAACTGAATTCTTATCTGGCTCTCGGCATTGCGCTTGCGGTGGGAATTGCGACAATGCTGATCATCGCAAAGCTTATGCAGGCCTCCATGCGGATCCAGTCAAACGGAAACATCTATATTAGAAATGCCATCGGAGCAACGGGGTCTGTTTACCTGTCCGTACCGCCGCAGGGAAACGGGAGGGGAAAGGTCAGCGTGATTGTACAGGAACGTCTGCGGGAATATGATGCAATTACATACGGCGATGATAAATTACCTACGGGAAGCGCGGTCCGTGTAACGGATGTAATTCCGCCCGACACGCTGGTAGTTGAGAAGCTGCAGTAAATATCATGCGGGCGGAGCAAGTATATATACCAGGCCGGCGGTACGGTTTTATCTGCCGCAGCGCCGGCGCAAAATCATAAAATCGGGAGAGGAGTGCTGATTGTGGGAGAATGGATTTTTTTAGTGGTAGCAATTGCGGTTGTTTTTTTGGGAATTTGCATATTTTTTGCGGGTCGGATCCGAAAGTGCCCGTCCGACAAAATTATGGTAATTTACGGCCATATCGGAAATAAAAAGGACGGTACCGCGAAGTCGGCAAGATGTATTCACGGAGGAGCGGCCTTTATTGTTCCGATTCTGCAGTCCTATCAGTATCTGGACTTAACCCCTATTTCCATTAATGTGCCCCTGAAAAATGCACTGTGCCGGCAGAATATCAGAATCGATGTTCCGTCCAGCTTCACGGTAGGTATTTCAACGGAACCCGGTGTTATGCAGAATGCTGCGGAACGTTTGCTGGGCATGAAGCTTGCCGAGGTACAGGAACTGGCAAAGGATATTATTTTCGGACAGCTGCGTCTGATTATTGCAACTATGGATATTGAGGAAATCAATACGGACCGGGATAAATTTCTGGAGGCGGTATCCACAAACGTCGAAACAGAAATGAAAAAAATCGGCCTGCGTCTGATCAACGTCAATATCACGGATATTACGGATGAATCCGGGTATATTGAAGCCCTCGGAAAAGAAGCAGCGGCACGTGCGATCAATGATGCGAAAAAGAGTGTCGCAGAAAAGGAAAGAGACGGGTCTATCGGTGAAGCGAATGCCCGCCGTGACCAGCGTTTAGCCGTAGCGCAGGCGGATGCAACGGCTATCGAAGGCGAAAATGAGGTCAAAATTCAGATTGCGGATTCTGATGCTTTGAGAAGGGAACGGGAAGCGGAAGCGCTGCGGCGCGCTACAGCAGCGGAGAAGGTCCAATCCGCCAACGCCCTGCAGGAAGCGTATGTTGCAGAGAAAAACGCAGAAGAAACCCGTGCGCTTAAAGAGAAGGCGACTTTGGAGGCAGATGCCATTGTCCAGGCCGAAATTGAAAAACAAAAGATCGAAATTCAGGCTGAGGCTGAGGCTGAGCAAATTCGCAGGAAAGCAAAAGGGGAGGCGGATGCCATTTATGCAAAAATGGAAGCGCAGGCCCGAGGCGTGCAGGAACTGCTGACAAAGCAGGCCGATGGTTTGACGGAAATCGTAAAGGCTGCGGGCGGAGATGCCGATCACGCTGTGAAGCTGATTCTTGCCGATAAGATGGAGGACCTGATCAAGATTCAGGTAGAGGC
Organism: uncultured Clostridium sp.; assembly: GCA_900555605.1. Taxonomy (GTDB): domain Bacteria; phylum Bacillota; class Clostridia; order UBA1212; family UBA1255; genus UMGS1851. Next base: position 3,216 of record USLW01000065.1, read on the forward strand.
AGTTAAAAATCTGAAGATTGACAAGATTACGGTCTGGGACAGCATGGGCGGAAAGGACGGTGCCTCCACCACGTCTCACTTCCTGTCCTCAATCATGAAGTCTGTTCCGCCGATGAATGAGATGTTTAAAATGGCCGGTATGGAGCTGCCCGAATTTTTGGGAAAGGAAACAAAAGACACGGAACGGGCAGAACACGCAGAAAAGCAGGAGGCATAAGAGCCCCCTTCCGGAATATAGTTTTTTATTAAAATACCGGAAATAATTTTTGCAATTGATGTTTCAAAATAATTGGAGTACAATGAAGGTTAACGGATCGGCGGTCCGTTAACCTTTTTTATGCATATCCTATTAAGGAAAAACAAACATGATTTGCGCGGAATATGCCGTGCCGCGGATATGGAGGGTGAGATTGGATGGATGCAATCATCACAAAGATCTTTGAAATTGAATACAGATCCCGCGATATCATGCGGGAAGCAGAAGAAAAGCGGGACGGTCTGGACGAAATGATTGTGAAAAGCAAGGAACAGCTGAGACAGACGATTGAAACAAGAGAACAAAAGCATTTAGAGTCCGAACGCAATCAGGTCCTGAATAAAGCGGACGCAGACGCAAAGGCACATCTGCAGCACGCACAGTCAAAAATCGAGGCAATGGAGCGGTTTGAAAAAACAAAACGGGCAGAATGGATAGAAGCCTTATATCAGCGTATTATTTCTGCGGAATAAAGGAAAACTGCATTCGACGATTTATCATTTTCCTTGGAAGGGAAGCTGTGTTTATTCGGGAGGTGGAGCATTTGGCAGCCACAATTTTAAGCTACAGTGCGGTTATTACAAAAATGCGCGGGATGTACGGCAGGCTGCTGACAGCAGAGAATTATGAACTGCTGATGTCCATGTCCAGAGTGGGCGACATTGTGCGCTGGCTGAAGGAGAACGGCGGTTATGCAGAAACGCTGAAGGATATTTCGGAGGCTTCCGTACACCGGAGCAGCCTGGAGAACGCATTTCATGCGGCGCTGATTGTTGACGCGAAAAAATTGTCTGCGATGTTAGGCGCCAAGGAAAAGAAAATGATGGCGCTGCTGATGGCACGGGTGGAAATCGACATCCTGAAACGAATCATCCGCAGTATTTATACAGGAATTCCGGTGCCGAGCCAGGTGCTGCAGATGGACCTTTCCTACAGCAGGCAGTTTGACCTGTTTCGCTGTTTGGAAGCAAAGCATTTTATGCAGCTGTTGGAAGCGCTGCGCGGCACGGGATACGATCAGGTATTGACGCCGCTGGTATTGCGCGAGGACATCAGTACCTTCGATATGGAGGAAGCGCTGGATGAATATTATTTCCGGCGGTTGAAAGAGGGCGCCAAGAAATATTTATCCGGAACCGACCTGAAGGCAGCTGAAAATTTTTGGGGCTCCGAGATTGATGCGCAGAACATTCTTTGGACATACCGCTATAAGAAATACTATCATTTTTCAAAAGAAGAAACGCTGCGCCATTTGGTGCCGAACAAGTATAAAATCAGAAAGGAGCAGCTGCTGCGCCTTGCGGACAGCTCTGTTGCGGATTTTGAGCGCGTGGTTGCGGAAACGCGCTACAGCAGGCTGTTTGCAAACAGCAGGGATGTGGAATGGGACCGGCGGGTGACAGACTATTTATGCCGTATGTATATGCGGCAGATCCGCCGCAGCGCTTATAATTTTACGACGATTGCGGCATATCTTTATCTGAAAGAAATCGATATCCGGAATATCATTACGATTGTAGAGGGGGTTCGGTATCGGATCGGACCGTCTGAAATCAGACGATACCTGATCACGGGGGTGGATTATGGCAATTGAAAAAATGACCTATGTCAACTTTGTGGGCAACAAAGAGTATCTGGATGAATTCATCAACAAGTATATGACGGAAGACTTCGGTATGCAGCCTGAGTTTGCCATGAGTGCGCTGACGAATGTACGCGGGTTGTATGCATATAAAGGTTCTAACCCATGTACGGAGCTCAGACGCCGCTGCGGCGACATTATGCAGGGACTGAACATCAAAGATACACAGGTACCCATACCGGCTAAAATGCGGGAGTGGAGCTTTGATGAAATCGGCGAACGGCTCCGAAAGCTTGAGGAGGGCTTTGCTTTTTATCAGAACGAAAAACGGACAATTGACGATGAAATTGCAGAGCGCAGGCATCTGATGGCGCAGCTTGCGCAGATCGGGAATATTGACGCCGACCTGTCGGGATTGTTTGATCTGCGGTTCTTTAAAATACGCTTCGGCAGGCTTCCGCGGCGCAATTATGAAAGGCTGAGCCTGTACCTGGAAAGCCTGGATGTTATTATGATGAACGTTTCGGAAGACAAGGAATATGAATATCTACTGTATATTATGCCTTCGGAATTTGAAGTAAAGGTAGACGGACTATTCAACAGCCTTCAATTCGAACGGATCCGGATCCCGGATAATTTGAACGGTACGCCGAAGGAAATCAGCGCGCAGATCAATGACGAGATCAATGAAAAAACAGCAAGATCCGTACAGCTGGCAGGCGCGATTGCGGCGTATGCTTCTGATCATCAGACGCTTCTGAAGCAGCTCTGCCGGCTTTTAGAGGAGCGGGACCAGGTATATGAAATTCGGAAATACGTGGCGTTTAATCGGGAATCTTTTTATATCGTGGGCTGGATTCCGTCCCAGGTGCTGAAAAAGATGCAGCCCTTGATCGATAAGGATCCCAATGTCATTGCCATTGTAGACAATGACAACCTGCCGTCCGCGTCCACCCCGCCGACAAAACTGAAAAATAACGCGATTTTCAGGCCGTTTGAGACCGTGGTCACCATGTACGGGCTGCCGTCCTATGATGAAATCGATCCAACGCCGTTTATTGCGTTTATTTATTGCTTTATTACGGGATTTATGTTCGGAGATGTAGGACAGGGGCTTATTTTTCTGATCGCCGGAATTATTTTGATGCGCAGAAAATCGCCGCTGGGCGGCGTCTTTACCGGCGGAGGTATTTCGGCTGTCATTTTCGGATTCCTTTACGGCAGTATTTTTTCTTACGAGGATATTATTAAGCCGCTGTTTATGAATCCCATTGAAAGTGCAAATATCAACACCATGCTGATCCTCGGCATCGGCTTTGGGGTGGTTTTGCTGCTGTTCGGTATGGTACTGAATATCGCAAATGGCATCAAGGCAAAGGATGCCGGCCGTGTGCTGTTTGACAGAAACGGTCTTGCGGGCATGATCTTTTACATCGTGATTATCGGCACGATCGTGGGATTCCTTCTGAACGGCAGCCTATGGGTATCCGCCGGCGTGCTGGCGGTCCTGCTGCTGATTCCTTTCCTGCTGATTTTTTTCAAGCATCCCCTGGAGAATCTGATCCACAGAAAAGAACATATTCTGCCGAAGGAAAAAGGAAGCTTTTTTATTGAGACGATTTTTGAAATGGTGGATATGCTCCTCAGCTTTGCCAGCAATACAATCTCCTTCGTGCGTCTGAGCGCGTTTGCAATCAATCACGTCGGTCTGTCTATGGCAGTGCTGATTCTGTCCGAAATGGCCAGCGGGGCCGGCAGAATTGTGGTGATGATCATCGGAAATGTGCTGATCATATGCTTGGAGGGCCTGATTGTGGGCATTCAGGGCCTGCGGCTCGTTTACTATGAATTGTTCAGCCGGTTTTATTCCGGAGAAGGCAGAGCCTATGTTCCGATTCAGAAGGCCGAAAAATAAAACGGTCTACCTGCGGCGAAAGCCGCGTAAATAAATTGATTTTGAGACTGCTTCCCGCCGGAAGGGACCGGCAGAATATTTTAAGGAGGATTTGAGGTCATGGAATTTATAGTAGGAATTATGGTATTCGTAATTGCCGTGACAGTGCTCGTCGGAATTTTTTCCAAACGCATCGTTGAAAGAAAGGGATCTAACCGTTACCTGAAGACAGCGTTGAAAATGAATATGGCGCTGATGGCAAGCTTAATTTTGGTTGCTTCGATCGTGCTGTTTTCCGGCATGGCATTTGCTTCCGGAGAAGCGGGATCGCCTGGGGCGGGTACGGAGACCGCGTCTGATTCGTCAAGTGGGGATGGCATGGCGTATCTGGCTGCGGCGCTTTCCACCGGCCTTGCCACCATCGGTGCCGGAATTGCGGTGGCTGTAGCCGGCTCCGCTGCGCTGGGGGCTATCAGCGAGGATTCCAAGCTGCTGGGTAAAACCTTGATTTTTGTCGGCCTTGCGGAGGGTATCGCAATATACGGCCTGATTATTTCCATTATGATTTTGAACAAAGTCTGAGCAGACGAGCAGCGCTTTTTCTATGCGCCGGCAATTTGTTCCGGCCGTGTTCGATGCTCGCGTGAAAAGGGGGTGTCCGTAATGAAAATGTTTCTGATCAGCGATAACAACGATACTGTCACGGGACTTCGGCTTGCCGGTGTTGTAGGCGAGATTGTCCGGGATGAGGCCGCGCTGGAGAATTGCCTGAAAAGGGTGCTGGCGGATGGAGAGATCGGTATTTTGCTGCTGACGGAAAAAATATACGAGATGGCCGCCGGTTCACTGCATGAAAGGCTGAAGGATAAGAAGCTTCCGCTGGTCGTTACGATACCGGGCAGGGGGATTTTGCAGCCGGCGGCAGGGAAGGAGGAGGCGCAGAAATGAGTTCCATTGAGGTGAAATTAAGAAACTTTGAGCGGACCGTGATTAATCGTGCCGCGCAGGACCGGGATGCGATGCTGGCGGAGATCGATGCAAAAACGGCAGAGGTACTCCGGGAGGCGGCGAAGCAGTATGAGGCGGAGGCCAGAGAACTGTACTTAAAGGGCATGGAGGACGTCAAAAAAGAGGCGCGGTCTATTGTTTCCGCGGCAAAGAACAAAGGACAGACACATCTGGTCCATGTGCGCAACGAGATTATTGATTCCGTATTTGCAGAGCTCACGGAAAAACTCCGGGCATTTACGGAAACCCCGGAATATGATGTATATTTTACAAAACGGGCGGAGGCTGCGCTCAAAATGGCGGCGGTGCATCTCGGAGACCGCCAGGGAAAGGTTAAAATTCTGCTGACCGCACAGGATTTCGCACAGCGGAAGCAAATGGTGCAGGGACTGGCGGAGCGTGTTTTTATGTGGGCCTCTGTTATGATTGAAACAGCTGCAGAAGATCTGATCGGCGGCTGCCGCGTGGAGATCCCGGAATACGGAAAAGTAATCGACAACTCTATGCGTTCGGATGTGCTGCGGGAAAAGGAAGAATTTCTGTCTTGGAGCAATTTGTCCCTGAAATAGGAGTGAGAAACAGTGCTGCAGAGCAATAAGGATTATAAACAGATATCGAGAATCAACGGTCCGGTTGTAAAAGCAAAGGGAAAGGCGGATATTGCCGTACAGGATGTGGTGCTGGCAGGTGATTTGAAATTGGTGGGAGAGGTCATCAGCATCGACGGGGAAGAGGCTACGGTACAGGTCTATGAGAGTACCTCCGGCCTGCATCCGGGCGAACCTGTGATATCCACCGGCCATCCCTTGACCGTCACTCTGGCACCCGGCATCATCGGAAATATTTTTGACGGGATCCAGAGGCCGCTGAAAACGCTTTACGGGCTGAGCGGGGACTTTATCTCAAAAGGACAGAACTGTGAAAAGCTGGACGGAGAGAGAAAATGGCACTTTCAGCCGCTGAAA
>USLW01000066.1 GCA_900555605.1 uncultured Clostridium sp.
CCAAAGGCGGTCATTCTTATGCTGCTTTCGGAAATGTCAGCGCGATCCATATTCTATCGGCCATGATTACCACGCTTTATACGCTGAAGCTTTCTTCGGAGACAGACAGAACGACCTATAATGCGGGCTGCATTTCCGGAGGAACATCGGTCAATACGATTGCGCAGCAGGCGGAGATGCTGTTCGAATACCGCTCTGATAAAAAAGAGGGGATGGATCGGATGAAACAGTTTTTTGATTCGGTAATACAAGCCTACCGCAGCATGGAGGCAGAAATCAATACCACACTTTTAGGAGAACGTCCCTGCATGGGGATGGTTGATCCGGCGGCGGAAGCGGCACTGACGATCAAAGCCGCAGAATGCATTAAAGCAGTTACCGGAATTGAGGCGCCGGAAAAGGCTTCTTCGACTGACTGCAACATCCCTTTTTCTCTGGGAATTCCTGCCGTCAGCTTCGGCCTTCTCAATGGGGGCGGTGCACATACGCGAGAGGAGTGGGTGGAGATTGACAGCCTCTGCGCCGGAATGGAAATCGGAAGACGTCTGATTTTTCCCTACTTCGGTTTGTCTCCTGCCGCAAATGGCACTCCGGATATTTGAAATGCAGTTTCCAGCAGGGTTGACAAATCAAATCCTGTGTGGTATTTTAAAATAAAGTTAGCATAAACTAACTACTCGCACTTTCAAGGCCCTGGCGGCAGGCGGGGGCAGCGAAACCGTGATGCTTCATCAGCAGAAGGGAAGGATTGATATGTTTCAAATAACAGTGTATATTGAAGGTATGCAGTGCGGTATGTGTGAAGCACATATGAATGATGCGCTGCGAAAGGCATTCCCAGTGAAGAAAGTCACGTCATCCCATAAAAAGGGCAGAACCATTATCCTCACGGAGAGCAGCATCAGCGAGCAGCAGTTAAAAGAGGTCATTGACAAGACAGGATATACGTTTATTTCCGCCGAAAAAGAACCATATGAGAAAAAGGGCCTGTTTTCCTTTGGCAGAAAATAGCACCATGCCGGTCCTGCGGCGGCTGCTTTCAGCGTACGGGGATGTATTCTATTTGAGAGATCTCCTCTGTGGCTTCCAGCTTAAAGATTACCGGACGCAATCCATCGTTGCAGCTGCAAATGGCGACACCCGGTTTCCTGATCCAATCTCCGTAATAAAATACATCGTTTCCTGCACCGTGAGCAAGTGCAAATACATATTGATATATTGCTTTCCAGGCTTCGTCACAAAAGTCTTTCGGCTTTGCATAGTCGGCGTAAAATACTTGTCCTTCTGTCATCATGGGACAGGCTGTAAGACCTTCCGCGCCATATTTCTCAGCCAGCTCTTTGTCAAGAGTGGTTTTTAATACGGTGATTCTGACCTTTTTCATGGCATACACTTCCTTCTGAATATCTTTATAAAACTCGGATTATGCAGGCAATTTGTTTTTTGCAGATTTTTATTTTCAAGAGTCTGCCTACCTGTGCAGATCGGGCGGGGCAGAGAACCATACAAGATGATACGCCGTCCCGTCTGCCAATTGGGTACCGCTTTTTTACAGACCCGCATATGCCTTTTTGCTTTCTGTAAGCAGCACTTATTTTAACAACGCATTCTTTTGCTCAAGGATCGCTGCGGCGATGGTGCAGGCGGGACAGTCGCAATAGTATGCGCCTGCAGCCTTGATCTCCTTGGCATGTGCTGCAATATCAGCAGCAGATAGGCGAACCTCATCGGCTCCGTTCCGAGTTTTCGTACATGGTAACCCTAACAGTCATTGTGCCTGCTGTAGAGTGTGTTTTTGGTCTGCAATATTGCATTCGACCAATTTCCCTTTTCAAGCTGTGTTTTATATTTCAAATACTCCTTCATTCTCATAGATTTATTTCACCTTCGCTCGGAACCCTGCCGCGCGAAAGGGGAAAAAGCATAAGAAAAAGCTATGTTGTTTAGCTGTCCTTCTCACTTGGTCAACAACATGGCTTTAATATTAAATTTAATTTTGACTTCCACTTAAGTATTACAACATATTTTTGGATTTGTCAAGTAAAATGCCGATTTTTTTCAAATGAACTTTTCCGCAAACATTATAGTACAATATCAGACAGTATTAGACAATATATTTACAGCTCCTTTATTTTCTGATATAATAGACATATCAAAGCTCAAGAGGTGCTGAAAATGACCGGAATCGAAGACCGCTATTACTCCATGCCGGAGATTATGAAATACCTCGGCATTAGCCGCGACACCGCTTTGCGTTGGATTGCGACAAAATCCATGCCTGCGCACAAGGTAGGCAAGAAGTGGAAGTTTAAAGTCTCGGAAATCGACGAATGGGTCAACAGCGGTTTGGCGGAGGATGAGGGATGAAACTTGACCGCCTAATCGGTATCATAACCGAATTACAACAAAAGAAATTTGTTACAGCCCCATATCTTGCAGAAAAATTCGAGGTATCACGCAGAACGATTAACCGTGATATTGAGGACATTTGCCGTGCCGGAATACCTATTGTCACAACGCAAGGGGCAGGCGGCGGAATATCTATCATGGATGGGTTCGCGCTTGATACCACTGTATTTACCGAGGACGAGCTGACCGCAATTTTCACCGGATTAAAGGCATTTGACAGTGTTTCACATAGTCCAAACGCAGATAGGCTGGCGGTCAAATTCGGCGGTGATGTTGTTACGCTTGCCGACAACATGATAATTGACCTGTCATCCTTTTACAAAGATGACCTTGCGAATAAAATATCTACGCTGAAAACCGCCATACGCGACTGCTGTCTTGTCACATTCCATTACTATTATGATAAGGGTGAGGCGGACAAGATGATTGAGCCATATCTCATAATTTTTAAATGGTCGGACTGGTACGTGTTCGGCTTTTGCCGCGGGCGGCAGGATTTTCGCATGTATAAGCTGAGAAGGCTATGGAATCTGTGCGTTACCGAAGAAGTATATGCACAGAGAGAGATTCCCGAAGAAAAGAAGCAATTTGGCAGCAATATGACCGACGATTATTACATAACGGCGATTTATGAGCCGAGCGAAAAATTCCGTCTTGTCGAAGAATACGGTCCCGATTCGTTTACCGTTATGGAGGACGGACGGCTGTGGACAAGGTGGGGCTTCACCGACCCTGAGCGAATGCAGCGGTGGTTTTTAGGCTTTGGTGATAAAGTACAGGTTATCGCCCCGCCGGAGATGGTGGAGAGGATGAAAGTTGCAATTGATAATATTAAGAGAAAATATAATTAAACATGACATACAGCTGTCGTGTTTGGTATGGTATGATAGAATCAAAAACGGAGGAACCGTTATGCACAGATCAATGATGCAGGTATTCGTAAAAGGCAGTAAGGAAGCGTTTGAGCTTTATAAGAAAGCATTTAACAGCATTTAACGCGGAGGTGTTATGCGCCTACGATGACGGCAAGGGCGGTTATACGCACGCGGCGCTTAACGCCGACGGTCAGGTGATCGCCGTGTCGGAGATTACGGAAACGGTCAATCCCGGCAGCACAATGATGTGTTGCTTTCACTACGGCGAAGGCGGCGAGGATAAAATCAAGACGGCATACGAGGTGCTAAATGAAGGTGCGATCACTTGCTCACCACTTGACAAATGCGATTACAGCCCGTTGCAATTTTTCTGTATCGATAAATTCGGCGTGACTTGGTGCTTGTTTGTATGAGAGGAGACAATGTTATGAGCAAAATCGAATCCCGCTGCGGACTTTTGTGCAGCGCATGTGATTTCAGAGAAACCTGTAACTGGGGCGGAAAAGAGCTTGTATCCAACGACCCTGACGGGAACATTGTAATGATACTGTAAGGAGGATTAAGAGATGATTTGTCCGAGATGTAAAAGAGAAGACCCGCAAAACCGAGAAATGTGTCCCGTCTGCGGAGCGCCTATAAAGTTAATTCCCATACCCGACGGCGGTAAAATCAAGTTCGGCGGTTACGACTGGTTTGTACTTGATAAGCAGGAGGATAAAATGCTTGTCATAACCGAAAAGGTTATTGTAAAACGACCGTATCACCATGAGGAAACCGAGATAACATGGGAGACCTGCGATATGCGGGCATACCTGAACGGCGAGTTTTACAATTCGTTCAGCGAAGCCGACCGCGAGCGGATCATCCCCGTAAAAAACGAAAATCTGGACAATCCGTGGGACGGTACAAACGGCGGAAACCCGACTGAGGATATGATTTTTTTGCTTAGTATTGGAGAAGTGGTTAATTATTTCGGCGACAGCGGAAAATTAAAAACGAAGCAGTTTGGCCCAAAGGGGGAAGCGTGGTGGTTTGATGACCAATACAATACAGTTAGAACAGCTAATTTCGGAAGTAAAGGAGCATGGTGGTGGCTGCGTTCTGCCGGATACACAAGCACTCGTGCATCATATATCACTACCGGTGGAAATGTTCATATTCATGGTGAATGTACGGGTAGTAAGGGAAAATGCGGAGGCGTTCGTCCTGCATTATGGCTGAAAGTTTAGGAGTGAAAATATGGATATTCATAAAATTATCTCTCTGCGAATGGAGCGGCAGTTCTTATCATATAAAGCGAATGAAGCCGAATACATACAGCTCTACCGCGATATGCAGCCGGGGCTGAACGTTTACTGGAACGGCTTCGGCGACCCGCCATCGCTGACCTTTCGCGCGGATTTCAACGATATCGAATTCAACCGCCGCCGTCAGGCAAAGCGCGAGCTTGTTAAAGGTCGTTTTGCGGGCGGTAACCTCGGCTGGATTGAGCACGGCGAGATGGAGCTGTTCGCCTGTCTTTACCGCAAGCCGCTTGACAATTTGTCCTTCGCGCAGGCAAAAATACTCGATCTTATCCAACGCGAGGGACCGCTGAACATCCAGCAGATAAAAGAAGAAACCGGAATGCTCGTTAAGGAAATCACCCCGGTTTTACATCGTTTGCAGGAAGCGTTTCTAATTTATGAGGATCAATATGACGGCGAGTGGGATCGCGGTTGGTATATGTTCGGAGAAATGTTCCCTGAAGTCAGCTTTGAAAAAATTTCACGTATTGAGGCGCTGAAGATAGTGCTGCAAAGATTTGCGTACCGGAATGTGCTGATCAACGCGGATATGGCAAGATCGTATTACAAGCTGCCCGTCAAGGAGATCAAAACGGCAATAGAAGGGCTTGTTTAACCTTCAGCAAGGTGTTTAAGGTGCTGCCTCACTGGACAGCGGCTGTGTGCTGACGACGGATGCCGAAATCCTGCAAACATATCAGCCGAAAGAATTGCATTTCGTATATGCCATGCACCGCAACGATTTTCTTTATAAATCGAACGAGCACGCATTGAAAAAGCAAGCCGAGAAATGGCTTGCCGGCGCAGGCGACGCCGATTACGACCGTGAGCCGCTGCAATATCTGCTCATCGACGGCGAATTCCACGGCGCGTGTGTCGGGCATTTTCGCAACGGCCCGTATGATTTGAACGATGTCCTTTGCGACCTGCCGGATGGGGAGGAACGCAAGGACGAGATAATCCGGGCGATCACCGATGTCAATTACGGCAGAGCACCCATGCGGTTTTTGGGAAAGAAAATGTAACTAAAAAATTGCGCAGCCCGTAGATTCGCACTGAATCTGCGGGCTGTCTACATATCAGCAGCCATTTTTTATGGAATGATCTTCATGTCTCAATTTTAATTCTCCCAATTTCCCACCTTAAATTCAGCCTTTTCTCCACTCTGGAATTTACTCTGGGAATTTACGATCCGAAATTTTTGATAAGTTTCAATAAAAGTACAAAAAGAAAAAGCCGCATCAGCGGCTTTTTCTTTTTGGCAAAGGACTATAAAAAAGATATTTTCGGCATTTTGGCGATGAGATTCGAATTCTCGCGCTGAACGAAACATCACCAAAAAGCCGGATGATTCATCGGTTTATAAGAACTTTCTTATATCTAAGGCCAATTGACCTTCAAGGTTTATCAACCTTTTGGTAATGTCCTTAGACTTCTCATCGGCTGCAGCATATTGATTCAGATATTTATTCAGCGATTTGACGCCCATATTGCAGCCATCTGTTATCAAATCGGCAATGGTGTGATCGGTTTCGTTCATTTGCAGCTTCATTTCAGTTTTTATATTTGCCATCTGTTCTGCCATAAAGTTTGGGTCTTTGCCCTCATCTTCATATTGCCCAAGCAATTGTTGAAGCTCCTTGTCAAGCTTATCGTGTTCATCCTTGCAAGCGTTCAGCAGTTGCTGCAAATCGGAGTTTTTTACACGATCCAAAACGTCGTCTATAGACTTAACGCCCATTTTGATGCCGGCATCGCATTCCCGCAAAAGTTTTATGGTATCTGGTTCTATCATAATACATCCTCCTTTTTAGGTAGCATGTGCTATTTTTCAGCATCAATACATCTTTCGTTCAAAAAAATGAACACAAGGCTCCCAAGCACTCTTGAATGTGCGTATAATTTTAGACACAGGGGTTCAGATTTCCCCGTTTTATTGTTTTCGGTTGTCATTTTAAGCTTTTTGATTTATGTATCCAAACCCAATGCGTCTGTCAATACCCCTAAAAACTGCATAAAATCAGGGAAAATAACAAAAACACCATTGATGTCCAACCCTAAGGGGTTCAGAAGTCAATGGTGTCTTCAAGTGGTGTTGTTATTTTTGTTTATCCAACCAAAAGTTGCTGTAATAAGGCATAACGGCCCGTGTAATGTCATCTGCTGAAATTCCTAAATTGCACCTTGCTGGGTCAAAATCATGAGAGTTTATTTTGCACGTAAAGCATTCATTGCATTCAAAACAATTGTTACACCCTTTTTCCTGCAAACAAATTTTTTCAGGACATTCATCTTTGCCCTTTTTATAACATCCGGCACAGATCATATTTGTATAATCAACACGTTCTTCATCTTCGGAATGATAACATATCCAATCTTTTTCATGAAAATCTATGTTTCCTCGAACACCTTCATTATTTTTTGCATATAACAAGCACAGATCACATCTTTGTCCGCATTGCCCAAACTCTGCTTTTGCAGTATTTATCTTTCTGTTTGGTTTTTTCTTTATTTTAAGCAATTCAATTATTTCATTTAAGTGAGTACTGTCTTCTATATCGATAAACATCCATTTTCCATCATGAAATGTGTGGCTGTTATCATAATAATTGCAGATAAAATCAGAGAACTGTCCTCTGTTTTCATCAAAAACGGCTCTTTCAGCTTTCCCAAAAATTATCAGAGCATTGAAACAATTTTCTTTTATGCACAGCGATACAAGAGTTTTCCCGCTTCTGCGAAACTTTAATACTTCTTTACCATCCCATAATTCATCCATGCTATAATTTACGCGAACGAAGCGAATTAGATCGATAAACGAATTAAATGAATTCCCCAATTTATTTTTGAATTTTGAGGGATCTGTATATATACCCATTTTCTCCTCCTTAAGGCATCACTTTCGATAAAAATGTACAAAATTTGTAATATATCCTCCGGTTGTTTAAAATATTTTAACATATTAAACATTCCTTGTCAACTTTAATTGATAAAGAACAATAAGAACCTTGGTATGAATTTAGGGCAGGCAAAAAGATAAAAAACTGACAAACATCTTGCGTGAGTTTGTCGATTTTTCGGTCGACAGATCGGACGCCGCTGAGCTTCCGAATCCGTTGGTTTCCGGAAAAATCGGATTTTTCACAGAAGCGTAACATAAAAAGCTCCCGAAAAACATATCTTTGTGAGATGTGGCTCCATGCGACAAAAAGGCTTTTTCACTGAAGTTTTGATTCTGCACTGTCCGTACCGCAAACCGGAAGCTTTTTTGGGCATCTAAAATATCAATGTACTATGGAATAAATATTTTTACCAAATACTCTTTCCGTCAACGAGTAAGATATTCTTTATATTTTCGTTTATTTCATTTTCGGTCAATCCTTGCTGAATCAACGGATGGATCAGGTAAGACTCTCCGGTTTCACATAGTTAAGGACACATATTCCTATAGATGTGAAACCCCACGCTCCCATTTTGAAACGCTTTGCGGAGTGATCCCTAAATACTTCGCAACATCCTCTTGTGTAAGGTTTTTCAAAATACGGTACTTCTTTAGGTTTTCCTGCAAAAATAACATAATATAACGCCCTCCAGATGATTTCTTGCGGTTTTTCCCCCGTTTAATAAAATTATACCATGAGCATTTATAAATTCAATGGCGCAATCGTTGTCTCAAACTCAACCGTAGCCATTCCCACCTCTTCGATGGGAGATAACATGTCAACCCCTTCATAAAATTCCGTTTTGTTGCTCAATTGCAGTCAGTATAGCACATTATTGGGAGAACATCATGTGCAAAAAGAAAACGACAAACTCTTTATCAAGTTTTGTCGTTTTCTTGTCCGAGTGGCTGGATTCCCCCAGCGGGGACGAAATCGCTTTGCACTTTTGTCCCCGCATTGCGTCGATCAAATAAAAATAGACCGCTGATCCTGTTATCTCTAAATAGAAAAAGAGAAACAACATATGTTGTTTCTCTTTTGGCGGAGACGGTGAGATTCGAACTCACGTGCCGTTGCCGGCAAACTGATTTCGAGTCAGCCCCGTTATGACCACTTCGATACGTCTCCGTATATGTTATCTCACAAGCGTG
>USLW01000067.1 GCA_900555605.1 uncultured Clostridium sp.
GTTATTGGTGCTGGCCGCACCATCTGTGCCGAGCGCCACTGGAATGCCCGCATTCAGAAATTCCGGAACCGGAGCGATTCCGCTGGCTAACTTCAGATTGCTGGTCATATTGGCGGCAACACAGACTCCCCTTTCTTTTAGTATTTCTATATCGTGTTCCGTCATTTCTACACAGTGCGCAGCAATCACAGGCACATCGAATGCACCCAAATCCTGCAGGAATTCGATGGGTCTTTTTCCTGTTTCTCTAATACAATCAGTGACCTCCTGTACAGTCTCATGCAGATGCATATGAATTCCGGTTTGTGTCCGGCCCGCACATTCAACGCAAAAATGCAGCAGATCCCGATCATATAAATATACGGAATGAAGTTCAACATACGTACGGATGCGTCCCGCTGCTGCATGATTCCATGTACGGATAAAATTTTCTGTTTTTTCGATATCTGCATAGGTGCGCTTTACCGGGCCGGACCAGTCGTTGTGCAAAGGCGCCGAACAAAGATTCACACGCATACCGCCGTCTTCCGCCGCTCTTGCTAAAGCTTCGAACGGCTCGTACATGCCACAGTAGCCGGTAATTCCGGATCGGATCATTTCTATCTGTGCCGCCAGAGAACCATTATAAATTTCCTCCGGGGTCAGCTGGCACTCTCTCGGAATAATTTCTCGAAACAGCCACTGCTGCAGAGGAAGATCGCTTCCGATATTGCGCAGCAGCACCATCGGGCTGTGGGTATGGGCATTTACCAATCCTGGCATGACCAAATATCCCCTGCCGTCTATCATTTCCGCTTTGCCTTTTTGCCGCAGAACAAAGGCATCAACGATTTGCGGATCATTCGTAATGCATGCAATGGAATCCCCTTCAATGCAAATGCTTTGCTCTTTCTGCAGCATGCCGTGTTCATCATACAGATCCGTATTTCTGATAACGATACTCATAAATGTAAAATCCTTTCTTCCGCCGCTGCAAAACGCATTTGACAACGTCCGGTTCTTTTTACAGATTCCAGCTATTAAAATAGCGCAGCTGCGAATCCGTCAGCGCGTCGATTTCCAATCCCCATGCAGATAATTTCATACGTGCAACACGGCTGTCAATTTCAGGCGGGACATCTGCAACCGCGCAAGCAGAGGTTCCCGCAGTGCCGGACCGGAGATGTCCCTCTGCAATGTACCGGACACACAGCGCCTGGATTGCAAAGCTCATATCCATGATTTCTGCAGGATGGCCGTCTCCCGCCGCTAAATTCACCAATCTGCCCTCCGCAATTACATGAATCCAATTGCCGTTGCTCAATTTATAGCCCATAATATTCGGTCTTTGCTGGCGCCGCTCTACAGCTGCGGCTTCTATCTCCCGCATATTGATTTCCACATTGAAATGCCCTGCATTGCAGAGAATCACTTGATCCTTCATGCGCATAAAGGACTCCTTTGTAATCACATCTGCACAGCCCGTAACCGTTATAAAAAGATCGCCGAGCCCGGCCGCTTCGGTCATACGCATAACGCGAAACCCATCCATCATCGCCTCCATGGCTTTTACCGGATCAATTTCCGTTATAATGACCTGTGCGCCAAGCCCTTTTGCACGCATAGCGACACCCTTTCCGCACCAGCCGTATCCGGCAACAACTACGGTTTTTCCAGCAACAATCAGATTTGTCGTTCGGTTGATCCCGTCCCATACAGATTGTCCTGTACCGTATCGATTATCGAAAAGATACTTGCATTGCGCATTATTAACAGCAATTACAGGAAATTTCAGTGCACCGGCCTCTGCCATCGCTTTCAGGCGGTGAATTCCCGTTGTTGTTTCTTCGCAGCCGCCCATGACATTCGGAATCAGCGCCGGGAAATGATTGTGCAGCATATTGACAAGATCCCCTCCGTCATCAACAATCAAATCCGGAGCAGCAGAAATGACATCACGAATATGGGTTTCATATTCCTCCGGAGAGGCGCCATGCTTTGCGTACACATGAAAGCCCTCCTTTACCAGCGCAGCCGCTATATCGTCCTGCGTAGATAACGGATTGCTGCCGGTAATATACATTTCTGCGCCGCCGGCAGCCAGCACCTTGCAGAGATATGCGGTTTTTGCCTCTAAATGAACGGACAGCGCAACCTTTTTTCCCAACAGCGGTTTTTCTCTGCGGAATTCAACTGCAATTTGGTTCAGCAGCGGCATATGGTTTTCCACCCAACGAATCTTCTGTTCCCCCGACGCTGCAAGTCCAAGCTCTTTAATCTGATATTCCATACGCCATCAGCCCTCCAAATATTACCTTCAAATAAATATTATATCATGTTATGCCATGCCTTTCAACCGACAGGCGGATTTGATTGCGCTCTCTGATACGGAATCAGTTCAAAGGCGATATTCTTTACTGCACAATATGAGGAAAAACGCATCAGCACCTGACGCTGTTTCTCTTCCGGGGTATTTTCCGGTATTACCAGCAGCAGCTTTCGCTTCTGCACCTCCCCTTTCCGAATTACCAGCGCGGGATCCCCGTGCCAGGCGTCCTCCGTATCATGAAAAGCTGCCAAGGTGTCGGCCATATGATACAGTTCCCGTTCCATGGCCGTTCCTGTTCGGTATGTAGCCGCAGTATGGTCAAGACTCTTGATCATAGTCGCTGTACCGTCTGAAAAGGAAGCAATGACAGGATAAGTTGTAGGCAGCGTTCCGCCGAAGGCTTCTCGGATTGCAAGCCCTCTGGCAAAATTATTCAGGCTCCATACGGATACGCGGGACTTTACGGAGCCTGTATAGCCATCCGCCTCTCCCAACAGCCAGCCGCGGCATCTGATTGATAAGCGGATCCGGAAATGATCTGCCAGAGCCTCCGGCAGAAACAAAACAGGCTGCATCTCTGCCGTTAAAGTAATATCCTCATTCCCATTAAAAAATTCACTGCCCTGAAAAGAGATCCCCTTTAAAACGACAAATCCGCAGTGATAAAAAGGATCCTCCTCCAAAATATTACAAAATATCCTCTCTGCAGCCTGCCGATACAGCAGATCATCTCCGAAATCAGCCAGACTGCGCCAATCGATTTCTTGATATAGTGAGGCATTTTTTGATCTGCCGTCCGCAAAACACTGCAGTGCAGTATCAATCTCGCCGAGCAGCTCCTCTTTTAACTGCCTGACTCCGTTTTCATGATAAAGCAGCGCATATCTGCCTAAAAAATCAGCAGTGCCGTATAATGTGCGCATCATACAGTTTCTGGCTGCGATATATTGAAATAAAGAAAATAGGATCATCAGGCAGCAGCCTAAAGCAGGAAGTACAATTGCAGCTTCCGCCGTTAAACTGCCCTGTTCCTGTATATTCTTTTTAGTATGCAGTTTCATACACCTCCCGGATTCGTTTATATTGATTGTCTGTAAAGAATGTACAAATCAGCGGAACTGCTATACTGCACTGGACCCGAAAGCTTGTAAATACCGTGCACAGCCGATATCGTTGTCCATATTCATTTGTAAAATTTACTTCAATCAAGTCTGCAATCCGCAGCAGCTTTGTTTCCTGCGGCATAAGTGCCAGCAGCAGCCGTAAATATCCCTCATAGTCCAGTGCCGTCACAGAATTCTGCGGATTCTCTTCTTCCGTATCCTGGCCGATAAATTCTGCCATTCCTTTCAAGTCCGTTTTCCAGTCATGTCTGTTTTTCACAATCGGCACCGTTTTTCCGTCAAAGAGTAATTTCAGATCTGAGATTGATTCCGCAGCCGACCATGCGGCAATGACCAGAACGGTAAAAAGCGGACCGGCAAGGCCAAAGGAAAAGACACCGGCAATGGAATTTCCGATTGCTTCCGCAAAACTCATTTTATTGTGGTCACGCAGAATATGCGCCGTATTCAGCAAAAATCTGACTGCAAACAGTCTGTTCCGCACAGCATCCTGATTATCTTTTTCTCTTCGGTTCCCGCAAAGAATATACTCCACCTCCTGCTGAAAGTACATTCCGGGCCGGGCATCCAGACGATGCGTCATATAGGTCATAATATAATCATCGATTAAAATAAACGTGCCGACTTCAAGAATCCGTTCGGCAGCAGAATCTGCAAGCGATTCGGATTCATGCAAAAGGCCGGAGGCAAAAGCAAAGTCATCAAAAGAAACCGCATGCTCCCACTGCGCGGTGCTTACGGTATTTGCGTGCTCCTGAGAGGGCAATGTTTGATACAGCAAAGAATTGATTTCTTTACCGACCGTTGTATCCGCCCGATCCTTCAGATGCTCCTCTGTTTCATCACGCGGGTCGTACTGCTCATACCCGGTCTGGCGATTTTGATCATGTATTACAGCTATCTTAACTTCTGCTTGGATGCGGCTGTCACATTCAGAAATCTGCTCCGCCATTTGACCGGTCAGCGCCGCAGCCTGTACTGGAATCGGATATTCTGATAAACACGCAATCAAAAGTCCGCTTAAATCCCGAATCGTCTGCAGCAGCGCCAAATTCTCCCGCAGAACATCCTGAGATGCGGTCTGCCCGAGGGCTGTAAGCTGATGCTCAAATTCCGCAAGCTGCTGCGCTGCATATGTTTCGCCGCTGCTTCTGTCGGTTTCTGCAAGCAGGTCTTTCAAACGCGCAGTAAGCCGCCGCGCCTCTGTCACCGTACTATGCAGAATTGCAGTCTTCTGCAGCGTACGGTTATAATAGTCAATATAAAATTCCGTAAATGTATGCAGTGTATTCAGTGCCTGTAAAAGTCCGGCCGCGGCAGCCACATCAACATGGGAGGCCATAGTAATCTGCTCTGCGTACATATTTAATGCAGTCAGCTCTTTTCTTACGCTGTCGCTGCGTTTATAACCGTTTATACAGCTCCAGTCAAGCCGATACTGCCCTTCTGTCAATACCGCAATCTCATTCCGAAGGTCATATGCCTTTGATATGCATGCCGCAATTTCACCGCACAAACGGTATTCCTCTCCGGTTCTGCCTCCTTCCGCAAGCAAATCCAGCCGTTCTAATAGTTCTAAAGCAAGATTTGCGGGGGTACGGTATTTCATCAAAGCCGTAATTTGATTGCAAAGCGCTTCCGGCCGATGGAGTCCGCCTTTTGTCTCGATTGTCTCAATTGCCGGCAGGGAAGCACCGTGAGATAAATAGGAACAAAAAATTTCATTTTTATCCTGGCCGTTGCCTAAATTTCGGCCGTATAAGCCGTATTTTTGATATAAAAGAGCGTCATATCCCGCCAAAAACGAATCCGAAGCAATTTTCATCCGCTGCAGGAGCTCCGCGCGGCTTGCATTGATACGCACATAATCCAAAAGGACCGTGTTTAGTAAAATAACGGATGCAAGCATGAGACAGGCAGATACCGTAATACTTCCTCTCATTTATGCAAGTTCTCCTCTCTGATAATCAGACTGCCGGCTTCCACCACTACCCCCATTACGCGGTTAACCTCTGCCGGGCCAAAAGCTGCTGCCGCGGTTATCTGTGCGCGGGAATTTTCACAATACCGCACCGCGGCCTCCGCACATCTGATCAGCAGCGCACTTGCGCAAAGGAATAATATCAATATTATCGGACAAAGAATTGCTGCCTCCAAAGTTTTCATAGAATCATCCTTTCTTCATATACAGGACGCTCTTTCTGAAGTCCTGTAACCTTTATCATACTGATTATGCCTGAAACGGCTGCAGCTAAGAATAAAAATCTTATCAGGCGGCTCGTCATTTCCCGACAGATTTCGTCATGCATGGCAGGCCTTTTAAGCGCAGCTTTCAGAAATATCAAAAATTTAATGAATGGCAGAGACATGCTTGTCATATATATGGACCGAACTTCTTTCAGAAAGCAGGCGGAGCATGAAGCAAAATAAGGCAAAAATAATTAAGAAATCAATATTTTCTATCATTGTAGTTTTATTGTGCTTATATATCGGCGTTTGTTTTGTAACCTACAAGGTGCCGGCAGACGCATGGCTGAATCATTCCCCGGGTACTAACGGCACATCAGCCGACGGCAGTTCAGCGCTGATCCCCCCGGGCATTGAACAAAAGCTGCTCAGAACAGAACTGCTGCGTCTGCCTGAGATTGCTCCGGCAGATGATTCCGACATCACCATTTCCCCGCCCGCCGTCAACGCGAAGCACGCAATGGTTATGGATTATGAAACAGGCAGAGTCCTCTACGCAAAAAATGCAGACCAAACGACGGCAATGGCAAGCACTACCAAAATCATGACCGCACTGATCGTATTGGAACGCTGTAACCTGCAGGATGAGGTAATTGTCAGCCGTGCTGCCGCACTTATTGAGGTCCACTATGTATTTAGCCGAAGGCGAGCATATTACAGTCTTGGACCTGCTGTACGGTCTGCTGCTGAATTCCGGAAACGATGCCGCTGTTGCATTGGCAGAATACACCGCAGGATCTGTTGAGAGCTTCTGCACGCTGATGAATCAAAGAGCAAAAGAATTAGGCGCTGATCATACAAATTTTACCTCTCCCCACGGTCTTGATCATCCGGAGCATTTTACAACAGCATACGATCTGGCCCTCATTGCGAAAAGGGCCTATGAAAATGAGTTATTCCGTAAGATCGTGAATACGCGGGAAATCCATGCCAACGGACACTACTTGAACAACACCAATCCGCTGCTCGGAGTCTTACAGGGGGTCGACGGCATGAAAACAGGCTTTACAAATAACGCGGGACGCTGTATCGTCTTGACTGCACAGCGTAGCGGGATCCGCATAATTGTCGTGCTTCTCGGATGTGAAACGGCAAAAACCCGAATACAGGACGGAAAAGCATTAATTGAATATGCGCTTTCAGAATATGCAGCATATGATATCCTGCCCAGGGGCTATGTCGTTGAGGATCTCTATGTAACAAAAGGAAGAAGCTATCATATGAATGCGGTCTTAGAAACAGCCGTCCGTCTGACGCTGACAAAAGCAGAGCTGGCAAAGCTGCAGGCGTATTATATAAGAGGAGACGGCATTGATCTCACCGGCCGCATTCCCGCGATTCAAAGTCCTGTGAAAAAAGATCAAGTTATCGGGCAGTTTACCATTCAATGCGGAGAAGAAACCTTGTACTGCGGAAATATTGTTGCAGGCAGCACTGTCCTGCGCAAGACCTATACCGACTTTTTGAGCGACATTTTCCGCAAATGGCCTTACACACTGTATTAAATACATTCCTCCCGGACTTGGACGGTTTACAGTAAAACGATTCATTGCTATAATCTATCAGAATCCCGTAAAAACGGGAGGTGCGCCCGACTGGCGCAGAAATGGCGGAGATGATCTTTATGACAGTCGAATGTGCTTCAGCACATCAAAGCAAAAAAATACTGCGTCAGTCAAAAATCAATCAGCGGATCTGGGAATTGGATGCTTTCAGAGGATTATGCATCCTTTGTGTCATTGTGATCCATGCCGTATTTGATCTCAGAAATTTTCTTCACATGCATATCTCTACCCCTGCCGTATATGATT
The DNA here is from genome assembly GCA_900555605.1 of uncultured Clostridium sp. Classification (GTDB taxonomy): domain Bacteria; phylum Bacillota; class Clostridia; order UBA1212; family UBA1255; genus UMGS1851. Next base: position 7,491 of record USLW01000067.1, read on the forward strand.
TTATTCAGAGCAATGGCGGCATTCTGTTCATTCTGCTTTCCGGAATCTGTGTTACCTTAGGTTCAAAAAGCGTACGCCGCGGGCTTTTTGTACTCGCCTGCGGCTTTCTAATCACTGCTGTTACATATACGATGACACAGCTCGACCCTGCCAGCAAAGGACTGCTGATTCAGTTCGGCATCCTCCATTTGCTTGGGTGCTGCATGATCCTTTATCCGCTTTATAAACGGTTCCCGGTCTGGCTCACTGCGCTCTGCGGTCTTGCGGCCCTTGCTGCGGGCTATTACTTGGAAACACTGACCACAGATAACCCTTATCTGTTTATATGCAACCTAACGACGCCCGACTTTTCCTCCGGCGACTTTTTCCCGCTTTTGCCGAATATCGGCTGGTTCATGCTTGGAACGGTGATCGGAAAACTGCTATATGGCCAGAAGGCATCACTTTTTCCGAAAGTTCCGTCTCATGCTGCCCCAATCCGTTTTTTGAGCTTCTGCGGTCGGCATTCCTTATGGATCTATCTGCTGCATCAGCCGATCCTTTACGCAATTATGCTGCTCCTAAACAGGTTCCTCTGAAAGTGTTTTAGAGAATTCCCTGTAAAATCTCCTGTATTATCCCACAGTAATCCGCTCAGAGGCTGTGAGATTTTCCAGCGGCACGCCGGAATAGCTTCCTCTGAAATTCCATTGTGCTTCGATCATAATTTCCGTTTTACCGGATGGGTCCGCGGCGACCTGCTGTGCATATACGGCGATCATAATTTCATGCGGCTGCTGGTCTGTACGCCGGATCGGATCCGTATCAAATTTTTGTGTATTTCCCTGAATACGGATCAGTCCTCCTTCTCTGCCGCTTACCTCGATGCTTGCACATTCCAGATAGACTTCGGCCGTAACCATAATCATCTCATCCCCTGCACGCTGTTTTGCAGTCCAATCCACCCGAAGATTCAGCGCAGTACCTGTATGTGACCGGATCGAACCTGCCTGCTGAACAGTCTGGCCGGACGGGGTATGCTGCGGATCAGGCGCCGCTGTCTGCGCCGGAACATCGGAGCCTGAGGCTTCCGGAGACCG
>USLW01000068.1 GCA_900555605.1 uncultured Clostridium sp.
CGTAACAAAAGGCGTGGACAGCAAAATCGTCCCAAACAAAATCACGCCGATGAAGCTTAGGAAAATAATCTTTGTAACCGTAAGCTTTTTTCGTTTTAGCTCCGGCGCCATCATGGATTCGGGATCTGTGCGAGCCAAAGTGCCGAACTGGCATCACTCGGCATACGCAGGTCGCCTCTCGGCGAGAGCGCTACAGTACCGACCTTTGGTCCATCCGGCAGACAGGAGCGTTTAAACTGCTGAGAAAAGAAGCGTGATAGAAAGATACGAAGCCATTTTTGTACGATTTCGGGCGCATATGCCCCATCAAAGGCAGAAATCGCAATTTTCAGCAGTTTCTCCGGCTCATACCCGCAGCGCAAAAAATAATAGAGAAAGAAGTCATGGAGCTCATACGGTCCGACGATATCTTCCGTTTTTTGAGATATACTTCCGTTTTCAGGCGGCAGCAGCTCCGGGCTGACGGGGGTATCCAAAACATCCTGCAGAATCAGACGCAGCGGCTCCTGCACCGTATTCGCATAATAGCTTACCAGATAACGGATCAGCGTTTTCGGAATCGAAGCATTCAGCCCGTACATGGACATATGATCTCCGTTGTACGTTGCCCAGCCCAGCGCCAGCTCCGATAGATCACCCGTTCCGATCACCAAGCCGCCCACCTGGTTGGCAATATCCATTAAAATCTGTGTGCGCTCACGCGCTTGGGCATTTTCATACGTAACATCATGCCGGTTGATATCCTGACCGATATCGGTAAAATGCTGACGCACTGCCTTCTCAATATTAATTTCACGCAGAGAAGTACCGAAAGCACGGCACAATTCCGTTGCATTCCGATAGGTTCTGTCTGTTGTTCCGAAACACGGCATTGTTACGCTGATTACATTTTCACGCGGCAGACCCGCAAGATCAAAAGCGCGCACAGTGGATATCAGCGCCAGCGTAGAATCCAGTCCCCCGGAAATTCCGAGCACCGCATATTGCGCCTTTGTATGAAGCAGTCTTCTTCTAAGCGCATATGCCTGCATATCCAAAATCGCCCGGCAGCGTTCTTCCCGACACGCAGGATCCGCGGGAACGAAGGGCGTACGTGCAAATGTCCGGATCAAGTTTCCCGCGTGTTCACGCAGGCAGATAGGGATCGGAATCTTCCGGTAATTTTCCTGCTCCGTGCATTGAAACGTATTCATTTTTAAACGTTCGTGGAGCAAAAGCTTCACATCGATATCATAATAAACGGAATCCATGCCGAACATTCCGGAATCTACTGCAATTTTACCATTTTCCGCGATCATTTTATGGCCTGAAAAAATCAAATCCGAAGTGGATTCATTCCATCCCGCGTCACTGTAAATATATGCGCTCACCGTCGTACCGGATTGTGCGGAAATCAGGGTTCTGCGGTATTCCCGCTTTCCGATCACTTCGTTGCTTGCCGAAAGGTTGCACAAAATCAGCGCGCCGTTTTGCGCAAGCGCGGAGGAAGGCCTGTCCGCTACCCATAAATCCTCACAAATCTCAACACCGAACAAAAATCCGTCTGCATACGCCGAGCCGTCAAAAATCAGATTTCCGAACGGAACTTCCGCGCCGTTCACCATGACGGAAGTCGGAGTTCCCGTATACGATTTAAAATATCTGCCTTCATAAAATTCACCGTAATTCGGAATATTGCTTTTGGGGACGATTCCGGCAATCTTACCGCGGCCAAGCACAAACGCGCAATTATATAAATTCGCATGCCAGCAAAACGGCGCACCGACAATCAGATACAGATTCTCATTCCGCGTTTCCTCGGCAATGCGCAAAAGCTCCGTCAATGCGCTTTTCACCAGCAGGCTTTGTGAAAATAAATCGCCGCAGCTATATCCGGTTACAGACAGCTCCGGAAATACCAAGATATCACATTCTACAGATTCCGCTTCTTTTGTCAGCGCAATGATACGGTCTGCGTTATACCCGCAGTCTGCAATCCGGATTTCCGGCGTGGCAGCCCCTACTCTTATAAATCCATGCTTCATGCACGCTCTCTCCTTATACCGGCAAATTTTATATAGAATAAACAAAAGACCCGCAAACGAATCCGTTCGCAGGCCTCTTCTTACAAAGCAGCTTACAGCTTTTCCACAACCTTGGCAGCTTTTCCGACTCTGCCGCGGAGATAATACAATTTCGCTCTCCGAACTTTACCATGTCTGACTGTTTCGACCTTATCGATCTTAGGGGAATGTATCGGGAATACACGTTCCACTCCCACTCCGTAGGAAATACGTCTTACGGTAAAAGTTTCAGACAAACCTTCACCGCGGCGGCCGATCACCGTACCCTCAAAAATCTGGATTCTCTCTCTCGTACCCTCTTTTACTTTAAAGTGTACTTTTACATAGTCACCGATTTCCAGCGGCGCCACGGAATCCTTTAAATAATCTGCTTCAATCGCTTTGATAATATCCATTCTTCTTCACTCCTTCCGTTCAGACGATCTTACCGAAGAATTTAGCAGCGGATCGCCCGTATTCAAGCCTTTTTCTGCAGCAGAAACCAGGAAGCTTTCCATCCTTTTCCTGCACAACGGGCAATATTGTATCATAACAAAAATACAATGTCAAACAAAATAACTGCAGCACCTCAAAACTATCTATATAAGAACCGCATCGGCATTCCAGATGCCGTCTGCGGAGATCTTCTGCCAATCCGCATGCAGTACGCGAATCGGTTCGTTGCGTTTTGTCCGTTCTTGAACCTGAATGATATAACCCTGTTTGATTAAGTCCGACAGTGCATCCCGGACCTGGGCGGTTGGAACATTGTAGTTTGCAGAAACTACTTCTACTGTTCTCATAAAGGTCGGTTTCAAACCGTCCTCTGATTCACATTTTTTTAGATTTGTAAAAATCATATTATAATACGGTGCCGCCATCTCCTCGGCCATGGGAACTTCACATACCCAATCCGCACTATTTATCAGATTCCTGCTGATACAATTTTTCACACCGTAAATACCAACCTCTTTATTACAAAAGTTACGCAGAAACGCGCCGACGGAACTGAAATGACCGTCTCCCGAAAATATGATAAACATCTTGATATCCTGATTGGACAATGCCTTCTGATATATATTGTCCAATATGATAAAATCCGTGTAATCTTTTTTGTAATGTAAATCAGGATTATATGTGTCTATAATTTTATTAGTGAACGTTCTGATTCTTTTAATCTCTTTTTCTTTCTCCCGGAACTTAGAGAAATCCGCGAAAAATATCACTTCCACAATATTGCATCTTTTCTTCAGATCAGTAAACCAGCTCTGTATATTCGGTCTGAGATGATAAATCTTTTCCATTGAAATATACCAGTGTTCATAATCTACAAATGCAATCGCAGCCGGAAGGCCGTTCTGCAGATTCAGCAGAGAGGCGCTTTGCCGTCTGAAAAACAAAAACCGTTTGTTACCCATTCACATGCCTCCTCGTAACAGAGGCGCCGCAGCAATATTTATTTGTATAGGTGCAACAATTGTATTATAGTACAGATCTCCTTCATTTGCAACAAAAAAGACCTCCGACAGCAAGCGGAGATCTTTTATATCGCGGATTACAAAAGACAATATTATTTTACAGCTTCCTTTAAAACTTTGCCGGCCTTAAAGCTGGGGGCTTTTGTAGCGGGAATCGTAATTCTCTCACCCTTTTTGGCAGGATTTACACCCTCTCTTCCGGCTCTTTCCTTTACAGAAAACGTACCGAATCCGACAATAGACACTTTATCTCCGGCAACAAGAGCTTCTGTAATCGCATCAAAAACAGCCTCAACTACATTTGTGCTGTCCTTCTTTGTCAAACCAGCCTTTTCAGCTACTACGGTGATTAAATCTGCTTTTTTCATTGAAAAAAAACCTCCTTGAATTTTTTACCGTTTGCATTATAGCTTTAATCTTTCGTATAGTCAAGTAAAAATTCCTAAAAAATAAACTTTTTCTCGTATTTTTCAATGCTTTCTTCCAAAATTTGTTTCAGTCCGTCACATCGGCTGCCCGATATTTCCGGAGAATTCCGGCAAGCTCGGCTTTGGCCCATAATACTGATAATATTGACATAAAATTCTCCCGTTATACAGCTTTCTTTTCTTATCAGCCTTCCTCCCGAAAAGGGTCTCAAAATTGGGATGCGATGCAAGGATATAATAGGACCATGTATCAAATGTTTGAAAATGACTTCCCATGCCGCGGTACAGCATTTCCGTCTCTTCTTTATCCGCCAGCCGCTGACCGTACGGCGGATTCGTTACAATAAAGCCGTATCGGTAACGGGAGGATGTGACGCGGTAATCCACCTTCTGAAAATGAATATGGTTTTCAACACCGGCAAGCGCTGCATGACGCTTTGCCAATGAAAGTGCAAAATAGTCTCGATCTGAAGCATAAATCCGGAGCTCTCTGCTGCGGTCCGCCTTCCGCAGCGCCTGTGCACGCAGATCCTGCCACAATTCATCCGGCATGCAAGGCCAGGTCTCACACAAAAAGGTTCTATGCAGTCCCGGTGCAAGGTTCATACCGATCATTGCCGCTTCAATCGGAATTGTACCGGAACCGCAGAACGGATCCAATAAAGCGCGGTCCGGCTTCCATCTGCTGATATACAGCAGACCGCATGCCAATGTTTCTTTAAGCGGTGCAGGACCCGCCTCTTCCCGGTATCCCCGCTTATGCAGTCCCGCCCCCGAGGTATCGATTGTCAGGCAGGCGATATCATTTAATAAAGAAACTTCCACTTTATAAACAGGTCCGGTTTCATCGAACCAATCCCGGCGATATATGGTTTTCAGACGCTCTACAATGGCTTTTTTCACAATTGCCTGACAGTCCGGCACACTGAAAAGTTTAGATTTTACAGACTTTCCGGTTACGGGAAACGCACCGTTCTCCGGGATCCAATGCTCCCAAGGAAGGCCCTTTGTACCCTGAAACAATGCCTCAAAGCTGTCTGCGGGAAACCGGCCGATCAATAATAAAATACGATCCGCACAGCGCAGCCACAGATTGGTTCGGCAAATTGCTTCAAGATCTCCTTCAAAAATTACGCGGCCGTTTTCCGTCTGCTGCTGATCATAGCCGAGCCAGCTCAGCTCCCGTCCGACTACGGATTCCAAACCAAATGCCGCAGTTGCAATTAATTTCATAACAGCCTCCTGTTTTCTTCCGCCTCTATAAAAATATCCGGCACCTCCTGCTCTAAAAAATGCTGAAACACATTGCGGTCGAATGCCGGAAACACGGACCATGGCGCCAGATGCAAATCCGGTATGCTCTGCAGCAGAAGCATACTGTCCCGCACAGGATGTTTGACCCATATCACACTTGACCACAATGCCAGCGCATGTGCGCATCCGCATATTTCGCCGCCATATTTTTGATCTCCTGCCAGCGGATAGCCTATCAGCGAAAACTGTGACCGGATCTGATGTGTCCTGCCGGTAATGGGGATTACAAATAAAAGCGCGTACTCGGCTGTATGCCGCACCGTCCGATAATACAGCACAGAAAGTTTGCCGTCTCTGCTTTCCCGCACCATATTTTGTGCTTGATCTTTTTGCAGATTATGCCTTAAAAAACCGCTGCCGGAAGTCGGAACTCCCTCCGTAACAGCAAAATATCCTTTTCGGAAACGTTTCATTCGAAGCTGTTCAGACAGACGCGCCGCCCCCTTGGAGGTCTTCGCCAAGAGCATAGTACCGCCTGTGTTGCGGGCCCATCTGTGGACCAGCCCCACAAATACGTTGCCGGGTTTTTGATATTTTCTTTTCAGATATGCACCCGCCGCGGAAAGAATATCCGTGCCTTCGCTTCCATCTGCCTGTGAAAGGATCCCAGGAGGCTTTATCAGCGCAAGTATATGGTTATCCTCATAAATCACCGAAAGCGGATGTGCGCCCTCCCTGTCATTGCATCCGGGAGATTCCTTTAAGGTACATGCCTGCGCGATATATCGTTCCGTCTCCAAATAACTGCGCTCCCTCCGATTATTCTTTGGTCCTTTTTTCTCCGATTCTCCACGCCGCATATGATCCGCAGGGTAAAAAGCCATCCCGCATTGCCGTAATCGGCAGACACACATCGCCGTGGACCACCTCGCCGCAATATTTTTCCGCGATCAGGAGTTTCAAGATATTACCCGTAACCTCAGAGGAAAAGCCGGTGGTATAAGAATTCAATAAAAAGAACAGCGGCCGGTCACTCAATAATTTCCCGCATTCCGCCGCAAAATCATATAATTGATCCTCCAGCCGCCAGACTTCTCCGTTTGGGCCGCGGCCGTATGAAGGCGGATCCATAATAAACCCGTCATATCTGCTGCCGCGGCGGATCTCACGCGCAACAAATTTGAATGCATCCTCCACAATATAACGGACTTCTCTGCCGCTGAGTCCGGACAGCTGAACATTTTCCCGCGCACGCGTGACCATGCCTTTTGAAGCATCCACATGACATACCGCTGCTCCTGCCGCGGCGCAGGCAACGGTTGCGCCGCCGGTATAACCGAACAAATTCAAGATTCTGACCGTTTTTTTATTGTCTGCCGCATGCAGGATCAGTTTCCGCATCCATTCCCAGTTTGCTGCCTGTTCCGGGAAAAGCCCCGTATGCTTAAATCCCGTCGGTTCGATATAAAAGCGCAGATCCTTATATGACACCGTCCATTTGGAGGGATATTCTTTCATTTTCTTCCAAGAACCGCCGCCCGCACTACTGCGGATGTACACAGCATGTGCCTGCTTCCACAGTTCCGGTTTTACCGGTTTCCAAATTGCCTGCGGATCCGGCCTAGACAGAATGATATTCCCCCAGCGCTCCAGCTTCATGCCGTCTCCGGCATCAAGCAGTTCATAATCCGACCATTGGTCTGCCGTAATATTCAATCCCGAAACATCCTTTCTGTCACAATTGCCGCAATCTCAGGCAGCATACCATGATCCTTTGTAAAATTAAAAATCGTATATCGAGGCCGGATCCTGTAGCCGTTATTCAGGCTTTCTTTAAATACGTCCCGGCTGATTCCGAGCTGCGCCGGATGAAGCGCGGACCCTGCCTTTGCGTACAGAGTACGCAGCATATCCGGATCCGGCGCCTGCACACGCGCCACTGTTTCAAAACGTTCCGACATCACCGCATACGCTTCTGCCGATGCAATGGAAGCCAGACCTACTGAATTACCGTGCAGGGGATGCGCTTTTCCCTTTTCAATCGCATCCAATTCCCAGTAATGCGCCAAATGATGTTCGCTTCCGGAGGCCGGACGTGTGATTCCCACCAGACCCATGGCGATGCCGGAAAGCAGCAGCGCTTCCGTCATAACCGTAACCGCCTCCGGATCCCGGCGCATGAAGCGTTCCACATTCTGCACACACAAATCCACTGCATTTTTGACGAGCGCCGCCGTTGTTTCACAATAAAATTCCCCATTGACCGCTACAGTCAGCCGCCAGTCCGAAAGCGCCGTATATTTTCCGACAATATCGCCAAATCCCGCCCGCAGCATATCATCAGGCGCATCTTTCATGATATCTGAATCCGCAATGATCATATCCGGATAGTGGGAAGGATACGTAATTTTATGGCGGTCAATGATTAAAGGAGACATGGTAGAGGCATATCCGTCCATGGACGGCGCTGTCCCTACGATCACAGAAGGAAGCTTCATTTTATACGATACAATTTTACACAAATCATTGATTGTCCCGCTGCCTACGCCTAAAATTAAGCCGGTGTCATCCCCGGCATGTATCAGCACAGATCCCACGGCGCGTTCATCCGGTATCAAAACCGGATACCCTTCTGTACTCAAAATCAACAGCTCTGTACGGTATCCTGCTGTTTGCAGCAGGGCCTGCACCTGTTCACCGGCAATCCGAAACGTGTTTTCATCACATACAATCAATATCTGCCGCTCCTGAAAGGGCTTCAAACAGTCCGCGATGTGCTGCAGCACGCCGCGTCCGGCTTCAATCCGGCGAATTTCCACACTATGGCGCTTTCCGCAGTCACATTGATAGGAAATACCTGGCATATCCGAAACACGCATATTTAAAATATCCATAATCGTCTCCATTCTCCTTCACAGGTTCAGATCACATATCCCGCAGCGGCAGCATGCGGACAGTACTTACTTTCATCTTCGTCTGCCGTGTGTGCATTATAACATAACTTGCGGCGGCTTGGCAAAACAGCCTATATGTTGACTTTCGGGCCGTTTTATGATAGTTTACAACCGTTTGCGGGCGAAATTCCCGCAGGAATTCACGAAAAAGCAGGTATTAATCGAATGATATTATTTTCATGCCATCACATGCAGCTTTCCTTCGGCGCCGATGTGATCTTGGAGGATGTCAATTTTGCGGTGAATGAAAAAGACAGAATCGGGATCATCGGAAGTAACGGAGCCGGCAAAAGTACCCTTATCAAGACGCTGCTCGGACTGTATCAGCCTTCTGAGGGGACGGTGTTCCGCAGCGCTGCGGCTGCAGCATATCTGCCGCAAAATTCAGGGCTGAACTCCGGG
>USLW01000069.1 GCA_900555605.1 uncultured Clostridium sp.
GGAAGCGATTCCGGCTGTGAAGCAGGAAAATCGCGTGATCCGGGAAATCAGGCTGAAACGTCAGCGCAGAAAAATAAAGGGCTGGCTGCTTGTGAAAGTAAGTCTGATTTTTGCATTAGGGCTTTTAGTTGTTTTTCGATATGCTTCTATCACGGAGCTGGGATATAAGGCCAGCAGGGCGAATCAGACCTATACCCGGCTGCAGAACGAAAATCAGCGCCTGGAGGCGGATATTGCCGGCAAAATGAATATTGCGGAGGTGGCGCGACTTGCCGTGGAGAGACTCGGTATGCAGAAGCCGCAGGATTATCAGATTGTACACATCGATCTTTCTCCCGTTGACCAAACAGAAGCTTATCGTGTAGAATATACAAAGGATCGTCATGATTCTCCGTGGTACGATCGGGTGATCCGGGATGTGAGATCCTTTTTAGGGCTTGTGTGATTTATTTTGCCGGACAAGGTATATTGTCCGGCAAATGTAATATAAATATCTATTGAACAAGCTAAATGCAGCACTTTGTGCGTCCCATGCTATTTATGCCGCCACGAGAGCGGCGGATCGGAGGTTCCTGTGATAGAACGGCTGAAACGGTTTTTAGTGCTCCACAGTCCGAAACAGGATAACGCCGCACGCAAAAAAGCGGCGGTTGTTTTTGTTTTATTTATGGTGGTTTTTGCTGCTCTGATAGGAAGAGTCGCATGGCTGCAGTTCGTCAGAGGGGAAGAGCTGCAAAAAAAAGCCTATAATCAGCAGAATTCGTGGCGGACGATTCCGGCTAAGCGTGGTACCATTACAGATAGAAACGGTACGGTCCTGGCAATCAGCGTCACTGCGAATCAAGTCAATGTCAATCAGCAGAATATTGTTGCGGAAGGAAAGAAAAGGGCTAAGACAGCCATCAGTGCCGCAGAGAAGGAAAAGGCGGCATACATAGAAGCGGGAAACGATATGGCAGTTTCCTCTGTCGTGATTCCGACAGAGGCATCGGTCGTGCAAAGCTATCAGGAGGAGGTTGCCAAAGGCCTGTCAGCGCTTTTGGACTTAGAGTATGAAAGTGTTCTGGCAAAGGTACAAAGCAGCGGAAGATATAAAGAAATCGTCAGGAAGATTGATATCGAGCTGGGGCAGAAGGTAAAGGACTGGATCAGTGCCGGCAGCATCAAGGGCGTATATGTAGATGAGGATGTAAAGCGGTATTATCCCAATAACTCTTTGGCCTCCCATGTCCTTGGCTTTACCGGAAGGGATGATCAGGGACTTGTATGCGGGGTCGAGGTGGCCCTGGACAGTCTTCTGGCCGGCAGGGCGGGCCGTATCATCACAGAAGTAGATGCGGCGGGCAATACGCTTCCCTATGAAGAAATTCAGCGGCTGGACCCTGTGGATGGATATCATGCCGTACTGACCATTGATGCTACCATTCAATATATGGTAGAGGAGGCGCTGCGGGAGGCAGCAAATAAATGGGGGGTCAAGCAGGGCGCGGCATGTCTTGTGCTGGATGCGAAAAATGCAGACATTCTGGCAATGGCTTCCTATCCGGATTTTAATCTGAATGATCCGTATGCTTGCCCGGAGGGAATGGATCCCCTAACATGGGTGGGCAATACCAGCGAATCGGTACAGATCCTCAGCAGTACTGTATGGAGGAATAAGACGCTGACGGATACGTATGAGCCCGGTTCCACCTTTAAGACCATTACATCGGCAATGGGCTTGGAGGAAGGCTTGATTACTGCGAACACAATGGTTACGGATGCGCCACTGTCACGGGCGGGCTGGACGATCCGCTGCTGGCGGAAGAGCAATATCCATGGCTCTGAAACATTTGCGGCTGCAGTGCGCAACTCCTGCAATCCCGTATTTGCAAATCTTTCCCTGAAGCTTGGACTGGATAAATTTTACCAATATGTGGAGGCCTTTGGCTTCCGTACCAAAACCGGCATCCTTTTATCCGGCGAGGCGACCAGCATTTTTCATACGGCGCCCACGGAAATCGATATGGCGGTGGCTTCGGTCAGCGGTTCCAGATTACGCCGATTCAGCTTGCGACTGCATACTGCGCCATTGCCAACGGCGGCACGCTGTATACGCCGCGCATTGTAAAAGAATTAGTGGACAACGACGGTGTCGTGATAAGACGGTATGATTCCCAGACCGTGCGTCAGGTGATTTCAAAAGAAACCTCTAAAGAACTGATGGATATTCTGGAGTCCGTTGTTTCTATCGGAACAGGGAGCAATGCTTATGTTTCCGGCTATCGGGTGGCGGGAAAAACCGGAACCTCTGAAACGCAGACAACAAAGGTTGACGGCCGTTATATCGCTTCTTTCTGCGGCGTTGCGCCTGCTGATGATCCGGAAATCGTTGTTTTGTTTATCTTAGATCATCCTACTGTGGGAAATGCCTCGGGCGGAACGCAGGCCGCCCCTTCAGCAGGAGCCCTGATTGAAAAAATTCTGAGCTATATGAATGTTGAGCGGAGATATACAGATAAAGATCGGGAAAATATGATGGAGAAATATTATGTACCGGATGTGACGGGGCTGACGCTGGAAGAGGCGATCAGTGCGTTGAAGGCCAAAGGATTTAGCTATACGCTGCCGGATGCCGGAGACGCAGATCTGTCGCAGGTCACCGTTGCGGAACAGATGCCCCGCTATAATACCCTGATTACCGCAAACTCCAATGTTGTCCTATACACGAAAACTGATACGGAAAAGAAAAAGGTAAGGGTCCCGGATCTGCTCGGTTACACCCTCGAAGAGGCATATCAGACGCTGACAGACATGGGATTGAATATGCAGGCGAATAATATCGGAACTGTGGTATCTCAAAACATTCCAAAGGGTACGGCAGTGGATATGGGATCTGTTATCATACTTGAATTGGTCAATCGGGATGTCGAGTCCATGGGCTGAGCGCATAGAAAGGAATGGTTATGATATGAAATTGGATGCATTGCTTGCCGGACTGGATCCGGTTCACCTGATGGGATCGCCGGAGACGGAAATTTCGGAAATTTCCATTGACAATCGCCGATGTCCGGCAGGCAGCCTGTTTGTATGTATCAAGGGATATGCCGCGGACGGACATCAATACGCGATCTCTGCGGTGGAAAACGGCGCTGCCGCAATTTTGGCGCAGGATGCGCAGGCTCTGATCCAATCAGAGGATGCCCTTCGCACCGGCGCCGTGCTGACGGACCAGGGGCTTACCGTCGGCGGAAAAACTGTACCTGTGGCAATTACAGATCATACGCGGTTCGGATTATCTTTTGTATCCGATGCTTTATACGGCCATCCTTCGGGAGAATTGCGGCTGATCGGCGTTACCGGTACGAAGGGAAAAACGTCCACCACCTATATGCTGCGCGCCATATACCAAGCGGCCGGACAAAAGACGGGATTGATCGGAACCATCTGCAATATGATCGGAGACCGGGAGCTTCCGACGGAGCGCACCACTCCTGAGGCAAACATTTTGCAGGCTTTACTGCATACAATGACAGAGGAACAGATCCGAACTTGTATGATGGAGGTTTCTTCTCAGGGATTGCATTTGGACAGAGTTTCGCATTGTACATACAGCACGGCTGTTTTTACCAATCTGACGCCGGATCATATCGGAGCAACGGAGCATGCGGATATGGACGATTATGCGCATGCAAAAGCAAAGCTGTTCACTATGTGCCGCCGGGCCTTAATTAACGGGGACAGTCCCTATGCCGGAATGATGATCCAAACGGCGCGGGAAAACGGCGCGGAGGTTTATACATACGGTCTTGAAGAAGACCGTGATTTCCGTGCAGAGCACATTGAAACGGAACACGACCATGTGGCGTATGACGTGCGGATCCCCTGCGGCGGATCTTTTGAAACGATACATGTTTACGTGCCCTGTCCCGGCAGATTTTCTGTATACAATTCACTGGCGGCGCTGGCCTGCGCTTATTTGGAGGGAATTCCGCTGGCCTGCGCAATTGACGGCCTGCGTCATGTGTTTGTAAAGGGAAAAGCGGAAAATGTACCGACGGAACGGGATTTTTCCGTATTAATTGATTATGCGCATAATCCGGACAGCTTTATCAATATTCTTACGACGGTAAAAGAGTATGCAAAACGTACGGTTTTTCTGTTTGGCTGCGGCGGAGACAGGAACCGGCCGCGGGCGCTGATGGGAAAGACTGCAGGCGAATACGCGGATCTGACGATTATCACCTCGGATAATCCGCGCTCGGAAGACCCGGAGGCGATTATCCGGGATATTGAGGAAGGAATCCGCCCTACGGGTGCGCCTTATCTTTGTATTACGGACAGGAAAGAGGCGATTGCCTATGCGCTTCGTCATGCACAGCCCGGAGACGTAATTATTTTAGCAGGGAAGGGGCATGAAACAGAGCAGATTTTGAAAGATCGGACGATTCACTTTGACGAACGCGAAGTGGTCCGGGAAATTCTGCAGCAGATGCGTGCGGAGGAGCAGAAATAAGGCAGTGCGCGGCATAGGGGATCTGCGGATACGGCGATTGAAAAAGGACGGAGAGTGTTATATGAAATACCATACGGCGGGAGAGCTTGCGGAGATTGTCCGCGGAACATGCAGCGGAAACGAGAAGATCGAAATCCGATCTGTTTCGACGGATTCCAGAAATATCGGAAAGGATGCGCTGTTTATAGCCCTGCAGGGAGCGCGCTTCGATGGCCATGATTTTCTTCAGAGTGCATATGAGCACGGTGCAAAGGCGGCTTTGATCCATCGGGAGACGGCTGTTCCGGACGGTATGACGGTAATCCGCACTGCGGATACGCTGCTTGCGTTAGGTGACCTTGCGCGGGACTCTGCTGATCTGCCGGGGCGGCTGCTGAAGGTTGCGATTACCGGCAGTGTGGGAAAGACCTCTACAAAGGACATGACCGCTCGGGTGCTGTCGGCGCGGTATCGGACTATGAAAACCCCCCTTAATTATAATAATGAGATTGGGCTTCCGATGACGTGCCTGCAGATTACAGATCAGGAGGCGCTTGTAGCTGAAATGGGGATGCGCGGCCTCGGACAGATTGCATATTTAACAAAGATTGTCTGCCCGGATATCGGAATGATTACCAATATCGGAATTTCTCATATTGAATTACTGGGAAGCCGGGAGAATATTCTGCGTGCGAAATTAGAAATCTGTCTTGGCATACGCAGAGAAGGGACGCTGCTTTTGAACGGCGACGATCCGTTTTTGGCCGACGAGCCCCGGATCAGGGCGCTCTTAGCAGAATACGGCAGGACTGATCTTCGAATTATCTATTACGGGACATCCGCATGCTGCGACGTGCGCGCAGAAAATATTGAAAATTTGGATAAAGGCATACGGTTTGACATAAACTATAATGGCGTACAGGTTCCGTTTACGCTGCAGCTAATGGGAAGACACCATGTATATAATGCTGCCGCCGCGGCTGCCGCTGGAATTTGCTGCGGAATTCCCTTAAAGAAAGCGGCCGGCGCACTGGAGGATTACGGAAGCGATGTGTCCAGGCAGCAATGTATCTCCCTTGCAGGACTTATGCTGATAGACGATACGTACAACGCAGGACCGGAATCAATGAAAGCGGCGCTTTCTGTGCTGGGGGAAATGAAGGCGGATGTGCGGGTTGCCGTTTTAGGCGACATGCTTGAGTTGGGCGAGCTGGCGGAACAGGCCCATTATGATGTCGGCGCATATGCGGCGGAAACAGGCGTTGACCTGCTGGTTCCTGTGGGTGTGCTTGCTCGCGGCTATCAAAAGGGGTATACTGAATCGAACGAAGCAACCGTTACGGATTATATACTTTCTGCGGAGAATGCTGAATCCGCAGTGGATATTGTAATTTCCGCACTGCGCGATATCACGGCGCGGCACAGCGCCGCGGTACTGGTCAAAGGATCCCATGCCATGCGGATGGATCTGATTGCGAAAGCCATCGCACGGGAGTTTGCTAAATCTTAGCGATTCAAGTCGCTGTTTCCAAAGGAGCGTATTACTGACATGACCACCATTACGATCGTTTTTCTTGTGACCTTTGCTCTTGCGGTTCTTTTTGGACCTCTATACATACCCTTGCTCAGAAAGCTGAAATTCGGGCAGACTGTCCGGTACAACGGACCGCAGAGTCATCTGAAAAAACAAGGGACGCCGACGATCGGGGGATTGATTTTTTTAACACCCCTGGTTCCTGTCTGCCTGTTTCTGTATTACAAAGGGGAGGCGGACCGCAATATCATTCCGCTGCTGCTTGTAACAGTCGGATTCGGCTTTGTGGGTTTTCTGGATGATTTTATTAAGATCGTCAAGAAACGGAAGGACGGATTGTATTGGTATCAGAAGATTACGCTGCTGTTTATTGTCTCTCTGGCATTTGTGTTCTACATCTCTGAAAACAGCGGACTCGGGCAAATGCTGTCTTTCAAGTTTTTCGGCGTGTCTGCGGAAATCAATATCAGTTGGCTTTTTATTCCCTTCTGTATTCTGATTCTCCTTGCTTCCACCAATGCGGTAAACCTGTCGGACGGACTTGACGGACTGTGCTGCGGCGCCTCGTTTATTGTTTTTGTTTTCTTTACGGTAGTTACAATGATCATACCGGAATACCGCAATCCTACTGTTTCTTTATTTGCCGTTTCGCTGGCCGGCGGATTGCTGGGTTTTCTGCTGTTTAACTATCATCCGGCCCGTGTTTTTATGGGAGATACCGGTTCTTTGGCCTTGGGAGGCGCAATGGGGGCCTGCGCGATTTTAATGCGGCAGCCGCTGATTTTGCTGCTGGCTGGTCTGCTGTTTGTCATAGAGGCAATGTCTGTGATTCTGCAGGTGGTCTTTTTTAAAGTCACAAAAGGAAAGCGCTTGTTTCGGATGGCGCCGATTCATCATCATTTTGAGCTGTGCGGATGGGCAGAGACAAAGGTTGTATATGCATTTTGGATTTTTACGCTGCTGTGCTGCATTGCCGCATATTACTGCCTGGCACTTTAAGCTGAAACGGAGGAATGCTTAGTGAAACTGAAGATCCGCGGAAGTCAGCCGGACTTTTGGCTCTTGCTGTCTATTATTATTTTACTCGGGCTCGGAACGATGATGGTGTTCAGCGCCAGCACGGCCTCCTCCTATTCCATGTCTGATCAATCAACTTCATACGATATCCTGATCAAACAATTCATTTTTGCAATCCTGGGGATCGGCCTCATGTTTTTTATGAGCTTTGTAGATTATAAGCTCATCGGAAAGTTCACGCTGCTGATCTATGCCGGCAGCATCGGGCTGCTGGGGCTGGTACCCTTGATCGGCGTGATACATAACGGCGCGCGCCGCTGGCTGAATTTCGGCATCGAGTTCCAGCCCTCTGAAATTTTTAAAATTGCCGTGGTGCTTTTTCTTGCTTATGTGTTCTCAACGCCGAAAATACGGGAAAAGGCCGTAACGCTTTGGGGCATTCTGATTTATATGGCACCTGTGGGGGTCGGACTGCTTTTACTGATTCTGCAGCCTCATGTGAGCTGTATTATTATCATCGGATGCGTTATGCTGGTCATGATGTTTATCGGCGGCGTAAAACCTGCAACCTTTATTTTGATGTTCGGTCTTGCAGCGGCATTGGTGATCATTGTATTTACGCAGGATCAATTCAGTTATATTGTGGAACGTGTTTTTGCCTTTAGAAACCCGGAGGCCGATCCGTCCGGAGACGGTTATCAAATCATGCAGTCTTTATATGCGATTGGATCAGGCGGTCTGTTTGGCCGCGGTCTGGGGCAGGGCGTACAAAAATACTTATATCTGCCGGAACCATACAATGATTTTATCTTATCAATTTTGGCAGAAGAGCTGGGTTTTTTCGGCGTTTTTATCGTAATTGCCCTGTTTGCGGTCTTTGTATGGCGGGGCTACAAAATTTCGATCTGTGCGCCTGATAAGTTTTCCTCTTTGGTTGCCTGCGGGATCACGACGATTATTGCGGTTCAGGCGACGATGAATATCGCGGTGGTAACCTCCTCCATGCCTGTTACCGGAATCTCATTGCCTTTTTTCAGCTACGGAGGAACGTCTCTGTCGATTATGATGGCAAGTATGGGGATTCTGCTGAATATTTCCAAACAGTCCAAATACGCAAAATTTTAATCGCGGCACAGGCACGCGGCGGCATGTGCCGTACCTGCGCCATGGGGCGGCGCACCCACCCGGGTGCGGTATAACCGCTTCGCCGAAGCGTCCCAGCAGAGGACCTAAAAAGGTGATGGAAGAACGGCATTTTTCTGCCAAGGCTTTGGGCACGCACGTACAGGCGGCCGAAGAAGAATCTACCATGATGGTATTGTCCTCAAAAGAGGTCCGGCACCCGAGGGTATTTAAAATGTCAAGCGTTGTTCTGACATCAGACAAATCGGGACAATTGGATAGCTTTGTAATGCCGCCGGTGAGAAGTGTCGCGGATAAAATAGGCAAAACGGCGTTTTTTGCGCCGCTGACTTTTACTTCGCCGAATAACGGATTCCCGCCCTGGATTTTATATAAAGTCATGGAACAGC
>USLW01000070.1 GCA_900555605.1 uncultured Clostridium sp.
GATGGGATTACCGCCGCGGCGATTGTCTATCATTTCTTAAAGAATACTCTGGAAATGGATATTGTATATATGCTGCCGGATCGCTTCGGAGACGGCTACGGTATTTCCGAGACAGCGGTCCGTACGCTTGCACAGCAGGGCGTGACCTTGATTATCACCGTTGACAATGGAATCTCGGCCTATGCCGAACTTGCATTGGCCGCAGAATTAGGTGTGGATGCGGTGGTAACGGATCATCACGCCTGCGGCGAGACGCTGCCGGACTGCTGCGCAGTGGTAAATCCCGGGAGAGGCGATCATGTTTTTCCATGTAAATGTTTGGCGGGGGTAGGCGTGGCATACATGTTGGTATCTGCCATTGGCATTTCTATTGGACTGGAGCAGGAAACACAGGTTTATCTGCCCATAGCTGCCATCGGAACCATCGGGGACTCCGTGCCCCTGACAGAAGAAAACAGGATTCTTGTAAAATGCGGACTGGAGCGGCTTTGCCGGAATGAGTGGCCGGGGCTTGGCAGCCTGATGAAAAAGGTGCGGATGAAATGTGATGAACAGAATCCTCCCCGGGCGGCAAGCGTAGCGTTTCAGCTCGTCCCGAAGCTGAATGCCGCGGCACGCATGGGAAGCGCGGCGCGGGCGCTGGAGCTTTTGCTGGCAGAGGACGAAGCGGCTGCGGAGAAGCTGGCGGATACGCTGATCGAAGAAAACACGGCACGCCAAGAGACGGAGCGGTGTATTCTGGCGGAAGCGTCGGACAGAGACCATCTGAAAAGTACGGATGCGGATTGTGTCGTCGTCAGCATGGGCGAGGGCTGGCATCCCGGCGTCATCGGCATTGTGGCCTCCCGCATGATGGAAAAATACCGGAAACCCGCCATTATTTTAACCTCTGAAACGCGGGCGGACGGTTCTGCGGTAGCCAGAGGATCCGCACGTTCTCCCGGCGGAATGCATCTGCAAAAAGCATTGTCTGCCTGCGGCAGCCTTTTGCTGCGCTCCGGCGGTCATGAAAAAGCGGCGGGCTTAGAGATGGATCCGGCCAATATTCCGCAGCTCATTGCAGAGCTGAATGCATATGCGAAAGCGCACCGCGCGGAATGGGAAGAGCCGCTTTATACAGAGATTGATGTGATGGTGGCTCCGGAGGAGATCACAATAGAAAACGCGGCGTTTTTAAGTTGTTTAGAGCCTTTCGGGGAAGGAAATCCGGATCCTGTGCTGTGTACGTCGGGTCTGGAGGTAGAACGCTGCGCAAAGGTGGGAGAAGGCGGAAGACATCTGAAGCTGAGCCTGATCAGCAGAGAAAACGGCATAACGCGGCGCTTCGACGGCATTGCCTTTCAGGGCGGAGGCTTTGCGGACCTTTTAACGCGCATCGGAGCGGTCAGCATATTATACAGAATGGAGGTCGGCGTGTGGGCTGCCAGGCCGCAGCTTTCCTTAATTATCTCTGATATTCATGATTTCCCGTATGCGGTTGATAATCATATAAAATGTGTGTATAATAAAGGTTACATCACTTGCGCCAGCTTTGTGCTCAGCCGAGAAAGTCTGAGTGCGATGTACAAAGTGATGCGGAAATACGGGGACTCTTTTACGTTCGGCGACCTGCCGGAGATTCGGGACCAGCTCAGGCGTGCAGGATATGCCTGTACTTGGTATATGCTCAGAATGGGATTAGATGTATTTTTGGAATTGGGGCTTGCGCAGAAAAACGGCAAGTCAAAATATCTGATTCCCCGGAAACAGGAAAAAGTAGAATTATCCGGTTCACGGCGCTACCGGATGCTGGAACGGGCAAGTGAGACTGCGGTACGGGAATCAATCAGCAGTTAACGGGGCATGAGACATGGAAAGCGACTATGCAAGATTAGCGGAAATTATCAAACAGCATAACCCCAATGCGGATCTGACGCTGTTAAGGAAAGCGTATGAGGTCGCTGATACCATGCATAATCAACAGAAACGAAAGTCAGGGGAACCCTTTATTATCCATCCTGTGGCAGTGGCAACCATGCTGGCCGAGATGGAGATGGATATGCCTTCTATCATTGCAGGCATGCTGCATGATGTCATTGAAGATACGCCGATGACCTATGAGGATGTGGAGGCGCAGTTCGGCAAAGAAATTGCCTATTTAGTGGACGGCGTTACAAAGCTGAAGCGGATTCCCACCGCCACCAAGGAAGAACTGCAGGCTGAGAATCTGCGTAAAATGTTTCTTTCTATGGCTTCGGATATCCGGGTTATCGTGATCAAGCTGGTAGACCGTCTGCACAATATGCGGACTCTCCAGTATCTGAATACGGACTCTCAGATTACAAAAGCCAGGGAGACGCTGGAAATCTATACACCGCTGGCCCACCGTCTCGGTATGACGAAGATCAAGTGGGAGTTAGAGGATTTATGTCTGAAATACCTGGATCCGCAGTCGTATGAAAGCTTAGTCAAACAAATCAGCCAGAAGCGCGAACAGCAGGAAGCATATATTAAGAAGATTCTGGATACCATCCGTGCGAAGACATCTGAAATGGGAATTCATGCATTCCTGGACGGCCGGCCGAAGCATTTGTACAGTATTCGGAAAAAAATGCTGGCGCAGGGCAAAACTCTGGATCAGATATACGATCTTCTGGCGATCCGGGTCATTGTGGACACGGTAAAGGAGTGCTATACGGTACTGGGTATTATCCATGAGCTGTATAAGCCGATGCCCGGCAGGTTCAAGGATTATATTGCTATGCCCAAGCCCAATATGTATCAGTCTCTGCATACGACTTTGATTGGTCCCGGGGGCTTCCCTTTTGAGGCGCAGATCCGGACGTGGGAGATGCATCGGACCGCGGAAATCGGAATCGCCGCGCACTGGAAGTACAAGGAAGGGGAGACCGGGCGGACAAAAGACGATTTCGACAGCAAACTCGAGTGGGTGCGGAATTTGCTGGATAATCAGAAGGAACTGGAGGATCCCAGCGAATTCCTCGAGACCTTTAAGATGGATCTCTTTACGGATGAGGTGTTCGTTTTTACGCCGAAGGGTGATGTAAAATGTCTGCCGAAGGGGTCTACGCCCATTGATTTTGCATACAGCATCCACAGTGCTGTGGGCAACCGGATGATCGGCGCGAAAGTAAACGGCGAGATTAAGCCGCTGAATTACAGACTGCAGAACGGAGAATTTGTAGAAATTATTACTTCACAGTCCAATCACGGTCCAAGCCGCGACTGGCTGAATATTGTCAAAAGCTCGGAAGCCAAAAGTAAGATCCGCCAATGGTTCAAGAAAGAGCGCCGGGAGGAAAATATCGAGCGGGGCAGGGAGCTGGTGGAGAAAGAACTGAAAAAATCAGGATATACCTATAGCCAGCTGTTTAAAAGCGAGTGGCTCGATCCCATCCTGAAAAAATATAAGTTCCACAGCGCGGATGATCTTCTGAACGTGATCGGCTTCGGCGAAATGAGCGCCCAGAAAATCGTGGGCCGTTTGCGGGATGAATATGTGAAGGCAGAAGAAAAGGATGAGAATCCGCTTCTGAAGCTGGAAGGCAAAAAAGAAAAGAAGGAAAAAGAGCGGCCGTCTGAGAACGGCATTATTGTAAAAGGAATCGATAACTGTTTGGTCCGTTTATCCCGCTGCTGCAATCCGGTGCCGGGAGATTCCATTGTAGGATATATCACAAGAGGCCGCGGCGTTTCCGTGCATCGTATGGACTGCCCGAATATCATGTCAATGAACGATACAGACAATCGGATGATTGACGTGCGCTGGGCGGGAGAAGGCAAAACCTCGTATATTGCGGAAATTGTCATTAAAGCGGTGGACAGCAGCAAGCTGCTGCTGGATGTGGTGAATATAATTGCGGAATCGAAAATCACCATGAAAGCCATCAATGCCAGAACCACCAGAGATCACTATGAGTTGATTGATCTGACGATTGAAATATCCGAACGAAGCGAGCTGGACAAATTGATCAAAAAGATCAATCATATTGAAAATGTTGTGGAGGTCAGCAGGACGGTAAAATGAGGGCAGTGGTGCAGCGTGTATCGGCGTCCCGCGTTCTTGTGGGCGGGGAAATAAAAGGGGCCATCGGCAGCGGACTCAGCGTACTGGTCGGCGTATGCCGGGAGGATACGGAAACGGATGCGGAATATCTGGCAGAAAAGCTGGCGGGACTCCGCGTCTTTCCTGATGCCGACGGCGTGATGAATTTATCTTTGCGGGATCTGCTGGCCGCGGGCCGCCCTGCGGAGGCGCTTGTAGTCAGTCAATTTACCCTATACGGAGACTGCAGAAAGGGCAGACGGCCTTCCTATATCCGGGCGGAAAAACCGGAGGAGGCCAATCGGCTGTATGAAGCAGTAGTGCGCGGCCTAAGAGCCCGGGGCATCCATACGCAGACCGGTGTTTTCCGGGCGGATATGCAGGTAGAGATCATTAATGACGGGCCCGTAACCCTGCTGATCGACAGTCAAAAAGAATTTTAATGGTATTCCCCGCCGTGACGGACGGGAAATTACAGAAGTACGCCGGTGCGGCCATGTGCTGCGCAGCGGCAGCAGCACGGCGCCGGGCGGCGTAAAAAGGGGAGAAAAGAAGGGATGGATGGTATGTTTCAATATAAACGGCTGGCCGCCGGCTTGATCGGATCCAATACGTATATTCTGTGGGATGACCGGAAGCAGGGCGCTGTGATTGACTGCGGAAATTCCGCAGAAGCGATACAGGCTGTGACAGACGAGCAGAAAATTGAGATTCGGTATATTATTTTAACCCATGTCCATTTTGATCATATTTGTTTTCTGGCCGATATCCGGCGCTGCTTTCCGAAAGCCGAGGTCATTTGCCATGAGGCGGACAGCGCTTTTTTCGGAAACCCCCGCTTAAACGCATCCGTATGTTTCGGGTCGGAGCGGCGATTTGAGGGCGCGGACAGAACCGTGACGGACGGTGTGGTTCTGCCTCTTTCCCAAGGCGCAGAGCTGAAAGTGATTGCAACCCCGGGCCATACGCCGGGCAGTATCTGTATCCAAGCCGATAACCTGCTGTTTACGGGAGACACCCTTTTCTACGGCGGCTTCGGCAGAACGGATTTAGGTGCAGGCAGTATGGAAGAGCTGAGTGCTTCCATCCGGCGTCTGTACCAAATGGATCCGGGCCTGCTTGTCCTGCCGGGACACGGCACCACATCCTCCATCGGCAGGGAGAAGGCTGAGAATCCTTTCTATTATTAATAAATGATATCATCATGATTCCAAGCGGGAGCGGTGTTGCTTTTGACTGTCGAAGTGTATCATCCGGGGGATAAGCCTCCATATCACGTATATGAAGCGGTGCAGATTTTTCATGATGTGCTGCCGGAGCCGGTATTTGTTCCCCATGCGCGGGAGCTTTCTCTGGTGTTTTTGGATTGCGCGGGAAAAGCGGAAAATGAAAAAACGAATTCCGAAAATGCGGAAATTCACAGAGAGCGGATTTTATCCGAAGAAGAAATTTCGGCACAACTGCCGGCAGGCGGCATCTCGGCATGCGGAGGCTATCTTGAAAGAGATCCGGATAAATGGCAGAAACGGCAGATCTATCAGGCAATCAGCCGGTTTACGGGATATACCTCTCCTTGGGGATGCATGACGGGGATCCGCCCCGCAAAGATCGTAAATCATCTGCTGGAGGCCGGATTAAAGAGGCAGGAGGCTGCCGCACATTTAAAGGACTTTTATTTATGCCGGGAGGACAAATGCCGGCTTGCGATAGAAACTGCCGCACTTCAGGCGCCGTTTTTGGCGGAACAGCGGCGTCATCCGGAGCATGTCGGCGTTTATGTGGGCATCCCCTTCTGCCCCAGCCGTTGTTTATATTGTTCGTTTCCGTCCCACTCCATTCAGAAATACGGGAAATCCGTAGAGCCGTATCTGAATCTGCTGGAGCAGGAGCTTGCCGCTGCTGCCGCGCTTCTTGACGAAAAGGGGTTGGCAGTCGAAAGCCTGTATTTAGGAGGCGGCACGCCTACGGCGCTGAATGAGGTGCAGTTTGCGCGATATATGGAAATGCTGCGGAATGTGTTTGCACGGCATTTTACAAGCGGTACGCTGCGGGAGTTTTCCCTTGAGGCCGGCCGGCCGGATAGTATTACGCGGAAAAAGCTGCGTGCTGCAAAGGAGACAGGGGTCAACCGGATCAGCATTAATCCCCAAACTATGCAGGACGCGACGCTGCTGCTGATCGGCAGAAAGCATACGGCGGAGGATATCCGGCGGGCCTATGCAATGGCCAGAGAAGAGGGGTTTTCCAATATCAATATGGATCTCATCGCCGGACTTCCCGGAGAAACCGCGGATGATTTCCGGCGGACCCTGACGGAAGTCGGACGGATGGGGCCGGAGGCCGTGACGGTACATACCCTGAGCATCAAACGGGCGGCAATTCTGAAGTATGATGAAAAGCGGAATCTGCTGACCTCCGGGCAAGTGGGGGAGATGGTGTCGGATGCTTCCCGGTTCGCAGCGGATTGGGGCATGCGGCCGTTTTATATGTACCGTCAGAAGCATATGCTCGGCAACCATGAAAATGTGGCGTACTGCAGGTCGGGCTGCGAAAGCCTCTATAACATCCATATTATGGAGGAGGATCAGACTATTCTTGCCGCCGGCGCCGGCGGCGTCTCCAAAGCCGTATTTCATGAAAACGGACAGACGCGCATTGAAAGGGCATTCAATGTTAAGAGCGTGGAGGATTATTTAGCCCGTATGCCGGAAATGATTGCGCGCAAACGCAGGCTGCTGGATTCCATTTGAGCGTCTGCTCATTTGTTTTTGCTTTTCTTTTTCCTTGTGTCTCTGCTGGAGTGTCCGGCTTGTCCGGCGTCTTTGCCGGTACGTTTCACGGCGGTCTGCCTGCGGCGCTGCTCGGAAATTCTGGGCGGCTTCTGTTTTTCCCGGGGTCGGATCAAACATTGGGGACCGGTCCCGATCAGATCTTCTCTGCCCGCCTGTTTCAATGCCTCTGATACCAGATGGTAGTTCTTAGGGTTCCGATACTGCAGCAGTGCGCGCTGCATGGCTTTTTCCGCAGGGGCCTTTGCGGTATAGACCGCTTTGCCGCTGCGCGGGTCCAGACCGGTATAGTACATACAGGTTGATAATGTAGAGGGAGTCGGATAAAAATCCTGAACCTGCTCCGGCGTGTATCGAATGGATTTCAGATATTCCGCCATGGCAACCGCATCCTGCAGCGTAGCGCCGGGATGAGAAGACATCAGATAGGGCACGACAAATTGCTTTTTATGGAGCTGCTCATTGATTTCCGTATATTTTTTGGCAAAGGCTTCATAGATCCGATGGGGAGGCTTGCCCATTACCCGCAGCACACGATCGCTCGTATGCTCCGGTGCGACCTTTAATTGGCCGCTGATATGATGCGCACACAGTTCTCTGAGGATACTGTCCCGTTTCGGATCTGCCATGATATAATCAAAACGGATACCGGACCGGATAAAAACCTTTTTTACATGCGGCAGTTCCCGCAGCCTGCGGAGCAGGGTCATATAGTCGCTGTGGTCGACGGTTAAATTTTCGCATGGAGCGGGAAACAGACACTGCTTTTTGGGACAGACGCCTTTTGTCAGCTGCTTTTTACATGACGGCTGCCTGAAATTTGCGGTGGGCCCGCCGACATCGTTGATATATCCTTTAAAATCCGGATCATAGGTCATCCGGATTGCTTCGGCAACAATCGATTCGTGGCTTCTGCTTTGAATGATTCGGCCCTGATGAAAGGTCAGCGCACAGAAACTACAGCCGCCGAAACAGCCTCTGCTGCTGGTGATGCTGAATTTTACCTCTTCAATTCCCGGAATACCGCCTTGTGCCTGGTACATGGGATGATAATCCCGCATATACGGCAGCGCGTAGACGCGATCCATCTCAGAGCGGGTCAGCGGTTTTGACGGCGGATTCTGGACCACAAACAGCTTCTCTCCGTAAGGCTCCGCCAGCATTTTACCGTGAAACGGGTCCGTATTTTGGTACTGTATATAAAAGCTGCGGGCAAAGGCCTCTTTGCCTTTATGACTGTTTTCCGAGACTTCCTCATAGGAGGGGAGCCGCTGAAAGGGAAGATCCGGGTTGAGGTGTTTCGTTTTATATACGGTTCCGTTAATAAACGTGATATCCTTTATATTCAGACCGCTGTTCAGCGCGTCCGCAATTTCTACAATGGACCGTTCTCCCATGCCATAGGAAATCAAATCTGCCCCGGAATCAATCAGGATGGATTTCATGACGTGGTCGCTCCAATAGTCATAATGCGCCATACGGCGGAGGCTGGCTTCGATTCCGCCGATAATAATGGGAATATTACCGAAAAGACTGCGGATAAGGCCGCAGTAGACAATCGTCGCCCGGTCCGGCCGGAGCCCGGTTTTGCCGCCGGGCGAATAATAATCATAATCGCGCCGTTTTTTTGCAACCGTATAATGACTGACCATGGTATCCATATTTCCGCCGCTTACCAAAAAACCGAGCCGCGGCCTGCCGAGAACCGCCACGCTGCCG
>USLW01000071.1 GCA_900555605.1 uncultured Clostridium sp.
GGTGATCTTCTGGAGTTCGTGACAGCCGGAGAGCAGATCTATCGATATATTCCCGATGAAATGCGGGACCAAGAGGGCGTGCGCATTGTCCGGGCGCCGCATCCGCTGATGCCCGTGCATTTACAGGTGCCGTTTTTCGCAGCGCCCGGAACCATTGTCCGGCGCAGAAGGCACACTGCCGCAGACGGCTTCTGAACAGGCAGGGAGGAAGCTGCGGAAAATCTTTCCGAACGATATTGTATTTTGTGAAATATATTGTATCATATCAATTAATATGTTTAGCGATTTGGCTTTCATATATTTTTGAGAACTGCAGGAAGGATGATGATTGATTATGCCAATGGTACAAGCACACAGAGGCGCTTCGGCATATGCGCCGGAGAATACGCTGCCGGCATTTGCGCTGGCGGTAGAAATGAAAGCGGACGGCGTGGAAAATGATATCCATTACACCCTGGACGGACAGTTTGTTGTATGTCATGACAGCAATATCGCCAGAACCTCTGACGGAACGGGGGAAATCCACGAGATGACCCTGAAGCAGCTGCGGGAATACGATTTCGGCAAAAAGTTCGATCCGAAATTTACAGGCACCGTCATTCCGACGCTGAAAGAATTTTTGGATGTTGTGAAAGATATGCGCGTGATTAATATCGAGGTAAAGCCGCCGTATCCCGACAATGTGCAGCGCGGTGTCATATATGATCAGCTGTACAGGGAGCTTGCCGAAGCCGGCTGTACGGAACGGACGATAATCTCCAGCTTTGACCATGGTATGCTGAAGGAATTAAAGGCCGCGCATCCGGACCTGCGTACGGCGCTTTTATATGGGCATCCCATGACGCCGGAGGAAACATTAGAATTCGTGCGCAGATATGATGCGGATATCGTACATCCGTTTATCGGCTGCATTGATGAAAATATTGTCAATACCTGTTTAGAAAACGGAATTGACGTGAATGTATGGACTGTGGATGATCCGGAAAATATCAGGCGGGCGATTGATCTGCGCGTCACCGGCATTATCACGAATGTTCCGGACAAAGTGCGCGCAATGCTGTAAAAGAACCGCCGTATATTTTCAGGCAATCCGAGCAGAATAACCAATGTAAAATTTGTATTTGAAAGGTTTGGATTGCAATGAAAACACACGGTCCCAAGAAAAATGTGAACGTGAAAAATATTGTCGGCGCATCACTGATGTTTCTGGTGATTATCGGCCTTGCGATATATGGCGTTTATTATAACAATTTGGCGAAAAAGCAGCAGGCTGATATGGAAAATCAATATCAGCGCGCTTTTTTGGATATGGTAGAGTATGTAAATGATGCGCAGCAATATCTGCTGAAAGCGCTGGCCACCGGGACGCCCGCCACCACCTCTATGATGCTGGATGAGGCGTGGCGGAGCACTTCCCAGGCGGAATCCTGCTTGGCGCTGCTCCCCATCGACCAGCAGCTGATTTCAAAAGTATCCAATTATTTAGTGCAGCTGGGAGACGTTTCCTATGCGTGGAGTACACAGGCAGTGAAGGGCACGGGACTTACGGAGGAGCAGTATGACACGCTGGTAGAGCTGTATGGGTATGCGCAGGACTTAAGCGGCGGACTGGAAGCGCTGGCCATGGAAATGAAAAGTCAATCTTATACCTGGGATGAGGTGCGTCTCCACAGCGGGAGCCTTATGGGGGATCAGGAACTGGCGGAAAGGTACAGCTCTCTGAGCTCTTTAAGCGATCCCTTTGAAGATTATCCTACGCTGGTTTATGACGGACCCTTTTCCGAACACATGAGCAACCTCCAGCCCAAAGGCTTAAGCGGCAGTGAAATGACAGCGGATGAAGGCCTGGCAAAGGTTGAAAAAATGCTGGGCCAGCTGAGCGGGTTTGCACAATATACGCCGCGGGTCAAATTGTCCGGAGAGAACAGCTATAAAAATATAGATACTTTCAGCTATACGGTGACTTTTGACGAGGATGCGGCATACCTGGCCTATGTGGATATTACAAAGAAGGGCGGTCTGCTGTATTCCATGATGTTCTACAGAGAATGCGGAGAGGCCAATCTGAATCCGGAGCAGGCGGTGGAGGCCGGACGAAGCTTCCTCAGCTCCATCGGACTGAAGAATATGAAGTCCTCCTATTATTACACCGAGGGCAATTATGTCACCGTCAACTATTCCTATTATCAAAATGATATCCTGTATTATCCCGATATGGTAAAGGTGAAGATCGCCCTTGACACCGGCGATGCCGTGGGCTTTGAGGGACATGGATATATCTCCTATCATCATGAACGGGAAACAGAAGCGGCGAAGATCACGCGGGAGCAGGCACAGCAGGCGCTGAATCCGCGGCTCAAAGTAATGTCTTCTCAAGAGGTTGTGATTCCGAATGATTACGGCGGAGAAGTGCATGCGTATGAATTCCAATGTACTACGCTGGGAAGAAATTTTCTGATTTATGTGGATGCGGCTACAGGCGAAGAAACGGAAGTTCTCATACTCATTGAAGACGGCAACGGCACGCTGACGGCATGAAGCCTGGAAATGGAAAATCGTAAAAATGCGGGGGCAGGGGCGCTGCGGCACAGTCTGCGGCGCACGCTGCCTGCCCGCGTTTTTTGTGCAGCTTGACAGGATTCGGAGATGGTGATATTGTGTTATCGTTTTCAGTTTCGCTACATACCGTTCAAAAAGGAAAGGTATATTGCCAATAGAGCTTTAGTACAAAAGATGGAGAGGAATCCGGCATGAATAAATCCGTAGTAAGGGTATTTGTTTTTTCTATTATCGTGGTATTGATTGGTGTTTTATATTTTGAGATTGTTTTGCCTTTCCTGAATTTAATGAACAATGAGGTCAAAAGCCAGGGGAATCACGGACCAATTGTGGATAATAACGGCGTGTTTGACAAGGACTTTTTTCCGAACCGAACGGCAGACGCTACGCCGTCAACGCCCAAGCCCGGCGAACAGGGAACCTTTCACGAGGTAGAGGCTGTGCGGGAGCTTGCGCTGGATAAAGGGGCAAAGAACATCCTGCTGCTGGGCTTTGATGAAAACTCTTACCTGGTGGATACCATCATCGTGCTGAGCATCAACACTTCGACAAAGGTTATTAAGATGGTATCGCTGCCGCGAGATACTTTTGTACCGTATTCGGACGAGGTGGTACAGGCAATTATCAACCATAAGCCGGATGGAAGGAACAGCTATTTTACTGCCAAAGGCGCCTTTAAATTAAACGCCGTGCCCTATGTAGGCGATTTTGTGGTCAATACAGGCTCCGGTAAATTTGAGAATCAGGGGATTAACCTGCTGTGCACCACTGTCAGCCAGCTGATGGGCGCAAGCTATAACTATAAAATTGATGATTATATTCGGATCAATTTTGAAGGTTTTATGGAAATCGTCGATATTTTGGGCGGAATTACGGTTACCGTACCGCAGAATTTTTATAATGAAAAGGGAGAACTGATGCTGGCGGAAGGCAAGCAGACGCTGAACGCCAAGCAGGCGCTATACTATGTGCGCGTCCGCTATTTATATGACGAACACGGAAATCATGTGGAGTCCAGCGGGGATTACTTCCGAAAGGTAAACCAGCTGAATCTGCTGATGGAAATTTCCAAGCAGATTATTACGCCGGATAACATATTAAACGCCAATTCCATTCTGAATTCTCTGACCAGCAACGTCAAGCACAGCATCGCCTTCTCCGATTTGAGCGAATATTTAAAAATTGCACAGGAGTTTTTGGGCGATACGTATTCCATTGAACCTTATCTGCTGACCGGAGATGCAATCGATCCGTTTCACGACGATGCCAGTTATGTGGATATTGCTTTTGTGGGAGAAGAAAAAATTAATGCGCTGGTCCGCCGGTGGCAGGCCCTGGCAAGGTCGAGCGGGGTTCTTTAAAAAGTCTTCACCGGCTGTTAATATTTTATTGATAGGATAATCAAACTTAGCAGCGTAACGGTTTGCGTACATTGCGGGAATTTTGACTGGAGGAAACGGCATGATTGAGATCATCAATCTCACAAAGCAATACGGACAGATCTGTGCCTTGGATCATGTATCTTTTTCCGTAAAGAAAGGCGAAATATTAGGGTTTCTCGGACCGAACGGAGCCGGAAAGTCTACCACTATGAACATCATAACAGGCTATCTGCCGTCTACATCCGGAACCGTAAAGCTGGACGGATACGATATTTTAGAGAATCCGAAGGAGGTCAAAAAAAGAATCGGCTATCTCCCAGAGCAGCCGCCGCTTTATACGGACATGACGGTCAAAGAATATCTGCATTTTATCTGTGATCTGAAGAATGTCCCTTTGAAGAAAAGAAAATCACAGCTGGATGATATTATGTACTTAGTAAAAATCGGAGACATCCGGGGACGGGTGATCCGAAATCTCTCCAAAGGCTATAAGCAGCGGGTAGGACTTGCCCAAGCGTTGGTGGGCGATCCGCAGGTGCTGATTTTGGACGAGCCTACGGTAGGCTTGGATCCGAAGCAGATCATCGATATCCGGAAACTGATCGGCGCGCTGCGGCATGATCATACGATTATCCTGAGCACGCATATCTTATCTGAGGTCAGTGCGGTCTGCAGTTCCGTGGCGATTATTAATAAAGGAAGAATTGCCGCTACAGGCTCCGTATCGGAATTTTCCGCAGGCGGCGGCACAATCAACAAATTTATGGTAACCGTGGCGGGAAATAAAACCACGGTGCAGAAGACGATTCAAGGCGTACCTGGAGTCCGCTCTGTGGACTTTATCCGCGTGGACCGGGATGCTTCCCTATTTTTGGTTGAGTCACAGCGTGATGTTGACGTCCGCCGGCATATGTTCAATGAACTCGGCCGGGAAAGCCTGCCGATTCTGGAACTGCGTCCGGTGGGCAAAACGCTGGAGGAGGTTTTTCTGGATATCGTATCAAAGGATGTGCCGCGGACAGAGGAGTGAGGCTCTCGGGTTGGGTTTTGCTTTCATGCACGCAAAAATTGTATAAAAGTACGGAATGGAGGCTTTTTCAATCATATGGTTACAATTTATAAACGCGAGATGGGATCCTATTTCCGGTCTCCGGTGGCGTATTGCTTAATGGGATTTTTTATGGTGATTGTCGGTATCTTTTTCGTATATAACAATATCAACAACCATAATGTATCCTTTGCCGATACGCTGAAATCCCTGATTATTTATCTGGCGGTTTTCGCACCGCTGTTTACCATGAAGCTGCTGGCCGATGAAAGGCGGAATAATACGGAGGTTCTGCTCCGGACCTCTCCCGTCTCCATCTGGGGCGTTGTTCTCGGAAAATATTTTGCTGCGCTTTCGGTCTTTTTGGTCATGATTGCATTGACCTTCATTTATCCGACCATTCTGAATTTTTTAGTAAATGACGGCGGCTCGATTCCTGTTTCCGTAAATATCGGCGGATATATTGCATTTATCCTGCTGGGCGCCTTTTTTCTGTCAGTAGGGCTTTTTACTTCTTCCCTAACAGAAAATCAGGTGGTTGCCGCGGTATCGGGCATCGTGATCCTGGTATGTATGTATTTTATGCAGTATTTGGCTTCTTCTATAGGCGGGGTCGTCGGATCCGCGCTGCAGTGGATCTCCCCTATGGCGCGGTACAATGACTTTGCGGCAGGCGCGTTCAATTTTGCCTCATTAATATTTTATATCAGTCTTTCGGCTGTGTTTTTGTTCATCACGGTTATGAACATGGAGCGGAAACGGTGGAGCTGAATGCTCCGCAGAAGCGCCCGGCCGGCGGTCTTATTATCAATAAAAGGATTGTGTGCATATGAAGAAGAACAAACAAAATATATCTGAAAACAAACAGACGGAAACGGAAAAAGAGCCGCGGCTGAACTTTTCGGAAAAGACCCGGCGCAGGTTCCGCTTCGGTACCAACAGCATTTTACTGATGATTGCGGTTATTACTGCGTTCGTGCTGCTGAATCTTGCCTTGGAACGGCTTCCTCTGACGCTGGATCTTACGACGGAGCAGCGGTATTCGATTACCGATACCACAAAAAAACGGCTTTCCGCCCTGGAGAAGGATATTGAGATTATCGCGCTGTTTGACAGGACAAAGGGCGAGTCGGATACAAACCGTTCCATGGTCATCAAAATACTCGATCTCTATGATGCCTATGACCGGGTTACGGTCCGGTATGTAAATCCCGATACGAATCCGTCCTTTGTGGCGACAACAGTAGGACAGGAGAACGCCGGAGCGTATTCTGCCGGCGATTATATTGTAAAATGCGGAAATAAGACAAGGCGCATCGGTTCGTCTGACATGTATAACTATTCCATCGACTATACGACTTATTCTGTAAAGGTTTCCGGGTTGAAGGTAGAAAGCAATTTGACCACAAATATTTTATATGTGACCTCCGACCGGATTCCGGTGATTTACTATGAAACGAGCAGCCAGCCCGGATATGAATTAAGCGCTTTTTCTCAATATACCGCCAGCGTGAATACTTACGGATGCGATGTGAAGGAACTGAATCTGCTGCAGTCGGATATCCCCGAGGATGCCGCGATGATTCTGTTTATGAATCCAACCGCGGATCTGTCGAATATCGCATATGAAAAGGTCCGCGTTTATCTCACCGAGGAAAAGGGCAGAGCCATGTTTGAGCTGGGGTATCTGAGCGCCGGCACGGAGCTTGCGAACTTCAATAAACTTCTTGAATTATTCGGTATGCAGGCGAACAATGACCTGGTTACGGAACAGGATTCCAAATACATTTTAATGCAATCTGAAGGCATTGCCTTCAACGCGGCGGAAATTTTGACCAACGGACCCCTGGAGGGCGTGTCTCTCAGCATGCTTCCGGTGATGGAAACCAGAAGCCTTCGATTCCTGAACGCCTCGGGCTATTTTACGACGTACGAGCTGCTTCGCACCTCCGGTCAGGCTGTCAGCAAATCCGTATCGGACGATAGTACCAGTCCGGCGCAGTCTCATTTAATTGCAGCGGCGGGCGAGTATACCGGCTCCCTGAACGGCGGCAGAATTGTGGTTACCGGTTCATGCTGGAATTTTCAGGATATGTATCTGACGTATTTTTCGAATAGGTCCGGCTTGAATTTTACCATGGCCTGTACGGAATGGCTGGTGGAGGAAATGCAGAATGTGGATGTCGAGGGATTGCATATTGCTGCGAAGAATTTTGATACCAGTACGATTTCGGCTACGGACAGCCAGGTCAGGAAAATCGTGGGATTTGTTCTGGTGGGATATTCCGCGCTGATTATTCTGGCCGGCGGCGTCGTGTGGCTCAGAAGAAGACACCTGTAATCGCTTCGCATCTGCAGGGGGGATATGCCGGCCGCGGAAGCCGGTAAAATGAAAGGAGTGCCGATCGCATGAAAAAATACAGGACCACGATCATTGCACTGATTATTATTGCGGTAGCTGTAGCGGGTTATCTTGCAGTCGACCGTTTCTGGACTTCAGATAAGCCGGAGGATGAAAAAGGCTCCCAGACGGATCCGGATTCCCTCTATGATACGGTTATGTTTCCCGGCATTGACACAAAGAATATAGAAACCATTGAAAGTCATGCCGCAGATGTAATTGTACTGCGAAAGGCCTATGATGAATGGACGTGCGTTTCTTATCCGGATCTGCCTTTTTTTGAGGCCAGCGTGTCAACTGTCCTGAACCGGATTTCCGGTATGAAGGGCAAAGTGGTATATACCGGTGAAATTACGGAATCTATACTGGCGGATTATGGTTTGGACGGGAAGTCGTATCTGCTGCTGACCATGGCGGACGGCAGCACAGTAAAACTGATCTTCGGGGCCAACGACCTGACGGGCGGCGAGGTTTATACCTTATTTGAAGGCGACAATCGGGTGTTCCGTACGGATAACGCGCATAAAACCACGCTGCTGCTGACCAAAAAGCACCTGATCAGCAGTATGATTTTTGATTTTGACGATGAGGGAAAAATTCAGAATGTGCTGGTCTCCAAAACAGGAGAAAAGGAATTTGAGCTGACTGCGGATTTCAGCGGCGAGACCCGGAAGTGGAATATGATATATCCGATTTCCATCGAGGGAAATCAAGGCAATATCAATGATCTGCTGAAAATCGTGTGTGATTTAAGCATTACGGATATTACGGAAGCAAACTGCGCGGACCTGTCTCAGTATGGGCTGGAAAAGCCTTTGTATGCGATCCGGCTGAAGGACCACAGGAAAACAGAGTCTCTGGAAATCGGAAACAGAACGCAGGACGGAAATTATTTTTACTGTACGCTTAACGGCGGCAGCGACGTATATACGATTTCGGCGGCTTCCGTAACCTTTACAGATGAAACCGCAATACGTTATTTGTCCGGATATGCGTTTCTTGAAAATTATACGGTTTTGTCCAAAGTCATCGTTACGGTGGCCGGTGAAACCTATACGCTGGAATACGATACGGAAGGAAAAGCAAAAGACGAGGAAATTCTGACGATTAACGGGATCAGTGCCAATCAGCCGG
>USLW01000072.1 GCA_900555605.1 uncultured Clostridium sp.
GCCGCTGTCCGGACACGCGGCGATTTTGGGATAATCCCAAGCCCTTATGATATTGACGCCGAGCGGAAAATGAGAAGTAAAACTGCTGCCAAGATATACGAACGATCTATGCGTAAGAGTCTTGCATGCAAACTGTTTTTGAAATTAGAGAGTTTCGCAACACAATGCGAAGCTCTCTTGCCTTATGATCGGGAAAGATGTATAATTAGAACGATATTTGTAGCCGGAGGTCGAACGGAAATGGCTATTTCGTATAACAAGCTTTGGAAGCTGCTCGTCGATAAGAAGATGAGCAAAGCCGATCTGCGCAAAGCGGCAGGCATTGCACCTAATACCATGACACGGCTGCGGCGGGATGAGGAAGTCACGCTGTCCGTGCTCAATAGAATCTGCGTTGCGTTAGATGTCAATATCGGAGATGTGATGGAATTTACCAATGACGAAAGGGATGGAGAATGCGATGGCTGACACAAAACTTTTTAACATAAAGGGCACGGTAAAAGAATATCAAAGCGGTACTGTCACACTTGAGAAAGAACTTCAGACAGTGATTGAAAATAATATGAATATCTTCTTCGGGGTAACATTTCTTGCCTCTGAGTATCGCACAACGGATGGTGGACGCATGGACAGCATTGGCATTGACGAAAACCATTGCCCTGTCATCTTTGAATACAAGCGGTCTGTGAAGGAGAATGTGATTAACCAAGGTCTATTTTATTTGAACTGGCTTTTGGATCATAAAGATAGTTTCAAGGTGCTTGTAATTGAAAAGCTGGGTTTGAAAGCGGCTAATAACATTGATTGGAGTATGCCGCGAGTTGTATGTGTCGCGGGTGACTTCACAAAATATGATGAGTCTGCAATCAAACAGATGAACCGCAATATTAGCTTGATCCGATATAAGAAATTCGGAGAGGACCTGCTTATGTTCGAGCAAGTCAATGAGAATGTTGTCTCCGCTATTCCGGATAATGAACCCGTCAGCAAAACAAAAGCTACTGATAAAACGTTCGATGAGCAGATCAGAAATGCTGACGAGAACATTAGAGTGTTGTACGAAAACCTTTCCAACTATATTCTTAGCCTTGGCGATGATATTAGCGAAAGTCATCTGAAGCTATATGCGGCATTTAAGAAAATCAGAAATGTGGTCACGGTAGTCGCCCAAAAGAAAAAGCTAATTCTGAATTTGCCGCTTGATGTGTCTACTGTATCATTTGAAGAAGGCTTTTCAAGAGATGTTACAAACATCGGTCACTGGGGCTGCGGTGCGGTTGAGCTCTATTTGCAAAGTGGTGTAGATTTCGAGAAGGCAAAGCCTCTAATCGACCGAGCATTTGATGAAAACTAAATTTGAGAATTCCTAACGATCGAAGAAATTGAGGATTTTACTATGTTACACCCCGGTCTATACGAGCAAGTCATCAATAACGCTCTGACGGGCGAGCTTGCGGAGATTCCGGAGGCTCGCAAGTCTGTTGCGCCCATTGACAAGGCGGAAGCCTCCAAGGTGCTGGCGCAGTATCTGGCAGATGTGGTTCAAAAGGGCTTGGATAACGTGCTGGACAACGGCGGGGATATTTCTGCCCAGATCGGGCTGACCAACCAGATCGTTGAGCTCATTCAAAATACGACGCAAGAAGCTGACTTTGCCGCGCTTGGCGTTGACCGGCGGGCAGAGCAGCTTCTTGCGCTTTTACGGGAAGCCGATCCGCGGCTGGCGGTGGGGAAAACAGCGGCGGACATAGAGCGCCCAGAGACCTCCATCGCACAAAGCTCACTTTTCACCGGGGCTGTGCATGAGCCACAGATGTTTACCGAGCTCAAAAAGGAAATCGTCTCGGCTGATCGGATCGATATGCTGGTGTCCTTCATCAAATGGAGCGGCCTGCGGCTTATCATGGATGAACTGCGGGAGTTTACGCAAAACGGCGGCGAACTCCGCATCATCACCACCTCCTACATGGGCGCTACCGACGTGAAAGCCATTGAGGAGCTTCGAAAGCTGCCCAATACGCACATCAAGGTCAGCTACAACACCAAGACAACCCGGCTCCACGCCAAGGCATATATCTTTTACCGCGAAACCGGCTTCACGACGGCTTATGTTGGCTCGTCCAACCTGTCCAATGCGGCACTGACCAGCGGCCTCGAATGGAACACAAAAGTAACACGGCGCGACTTGCCCGAAACCATCGACAAGATCGCCGCTACCTTCGAGTATTACTGGAATGACCGCGAATTTGAATACTACGCGGAGGATCAGAAAGAGCGCTTGGCACGGGCATTGAAGGCGGAAAAATATTTCGACACCAACAATGCCGACGTCTACACCATGGACATCAACCCCTATTCCTACCAGCAGGAGATTTTGGACAAGCTGGAGGCAGAGCGCACTGTTCGTGGCTATACGCGCAATCTGGTGGTGGCGGCCACGGGTACCGGCAAGACGGTCATCTCTGCGCTGGATTACAAGCGCTTCCGCAAGCAGAATCCGGATCGACCCTGCCGCCTGCTCTTTGTGGCGCACCGGGAGGAAATCCTCAAGCAGAGCTTGTACACCTTCCGCGCTGTGCTCAAGGACGCAAACTTTGGTGAGCTGTTTGTGGGCAACTATAAGCCAGAGAGTATCGACAACTTGTTTCTGTCAATCCAGACTTTCAACTCACAGAGCTTTACAGAAAAGACGAGTCCCGATTTTTACGATTACATCATCGTGGACGAATTCCACCATGCCGCCGCGCCGACTTACCAGAAGTTGTTGTCCTACTACCAGCCGCGCATCCGGCTGGGCTTGACCGCTACTCCGGAGCGTATGGACGGCAAGAGCATCCTGCCGTACTTCCATAACCGCATTGCAGCGGAGATCCGTCTACCGGAAGCCATTGATCGAAAGCTCCTGTGCCCGTTCCAGTATTTTGGCGTTACCGATGCGGTGGATCTGGATGCGCTCAAATGGTCTGCCGGTGGCTACCAAAAGAGCGAGCTGGAGCACATCTACACGTTCAGCGGGGTGGTTGCCGTGCCGACCATGTTGTGACGGCACTGCTGAAATATGTGACGGACATTGACGAGGTGAAGGGCCTCGGCTTCTGTGTGACGGTCGATCACGCGGAATTTATGTGCCGCTATTTTAACGACCACAACATCCCGTCCATGTGCCTCACCGGGCAATCTTCGGACGAGGAAAGAGCGGTGGCCAAGCGGCGCTTGGTGTCTTGCGATGTGCGGTTTATCTTCGTCGTGGACATCTACAACGAGGGCGTGGATATTCCGGAAGTTAATACTGTTCTGTTCCTGCGCCCTACCGAATCCCTGACAATCTTCTTGCAGCAGCTGGGACGTGGTCTGCGTCTATCTGAGGACAAGGAATGCCTGACCGTGCTGGACTTCATCGGTCAGGCAAATCGAAAATACAATTTTGAAGATAAGTTTGCGGCGCTGCTGTCGAATACCACCCGCAGCGTGAGCCGGGAGATCAAGGACGGTTTTGTGTCCGTTCCCAAGGGCTGCTATATCCAGTTGGAGAAGAAGGCGGCCAAATACATTTTGGAGAATATCCGCGCGTCCTATGGCAATACGGCTGGATTGGTGGCTCGCGCAGCCTCCTTCACGGAGGACAGCGGGCTGGAGCTGACGCTCAAAAATTTCTTGGAGTACTACCATCTTGACCTACGGGCGATCTACAAGTTTTCCTCCTTCTCTCGCATTTGTGCCAGAGCGGATGCCATCGAGGACTTTTCAGAGCCGCTGGAGGATGTTTTGACCAAAGCGTTTGCAAAGCTTGCTGTGATCGACTCCCGCCGTTGGATTTCGTTCCTGCTGGACGTCCTTCCGCGTTTGGATAATCTTGATTTTGCAGCGCTTCCGGATGCGGAAAAACGGATGATGCAGATGTTCTATGTCACCGTCTGGGGCAAGGTGGTGGAGGACTGGGACGACGAAGAGGTGCTTAGTAACCTCTATGCCCTGTCTGACAGCACAGTTCTGCTCGGTGAACTCTTGGAGCTGCTGCGCTATCGCTTCGAGCAGATCGACTTTATCGACGAGCCGGTGGAGCTGGGCTTCGACTGCCCGTTGGATCTGCACTGCACCTATACCCGTGACCAGCTCTTGGTGGCGCTGGACTTTATGAAGCCGTCCACCGTTCGTGAGGGCGTGAAGTGGCTGCAGGAGAAAAGCATCGATGTGTTCTTTGTGACGCTGAACAAGGCGGACAAGGACTACTCGCC
This sequence comes from uncultured Clostridium sp., assembly GCA_900555605.1. Classification (GTDB taxonomy): domain Bacteria; phylum Bacillota; class Clostridia; order UBA1212; family UBA1255; genus UMGS1851. The sequence continues at coordinate 4,236 of USLW01000072.1, forward strand.
AACCACCATGTACAACGATTATTCCATCAATGAGAGCTTGTTCCATTGGCAGAGCCAGAGCACCACGGCGGAGAATTCACCCACCGGTCAGCGCTATATCCACCACAAGGAACGCGGCAGCAAGGTGCTGCTGTTTGTCCGTGAGTTTAAGTCGGACCGTATGACCGGCGGTGCGGAGGCGTACACCTATCTGGGCACGGCGAACTACGTGAAGCACACAGGCAGCAGGCCGATGAATATCACCTGGCAGCTGGACCGCCCGATCCCGGCGAAGTTCTTGAAGAAGACCAATAAGTTGGTAGTGGGGTAAAGAAGTTTTTATGAAGTTTATTCACTTATCGGGCCTCCATTTGGGGAAAAGAGTAAATGAGTATTCGATGCTTGAAGATCAAGAATACATACTCAAAAAAATCATCAATGTCGTTGACGCAGAAAAGCCGGATGGTGTGATCATTGCCGGAGATGTCTACGACAAATCTGTTCCCGCGGCGGAGGCAGTTCAGTTGTTTGACAACTTTCTCGTTCAGCTGGCCAAACGAAAGCTCGAGGTATGTTTATACGTTAGCCGATATTGAATTGCAGTTTTCGGAGGATTCTGCCGGGAATAAAAAGTTGCTTCCAGCATCTTCACTCCCAGGTTTTACACAAGCATTATCAGCAGAAGAGGAGACGGATATTAATATCCATTTTGAAACCTCCGAAGTCAAGGCGTTGATTTGCGAACTAAGAAAAGCCTCAGAAAAAAACTGGGAACGCCTCAGAACAAATCCCAGCCATCATCATTATACCGGTGCTAAACTTATTGTTCGTGTGTTTTTTAAAAAACTTAATGGGGCAATGGTGTGAAAGTACAATTTCTTACGAAATTGCATGGTTGGCATATAAGAATCCACCACAGAAAACACACAGCTTAAACGAAAACACTATTCCGCCCAAAGAAATTCGTGAAGGTGATGAGTTTAAAGCCGTATTGTCATCGCATCATATTGCGCCATTTGTATTTGCGATGACAACCGATAAGCACGTCATCGATGTACTGCAAGGGTATACAGACGAAAGTCCGTGGTTATCGGCTGTACTAAAAGACAACTGTACTTAAGGCATCGCCCAAAAGAGAATCCCTGTGATGCCGAATAAAATGAGGTGAGCCGCAATGAGGAGAAAAGAATACGCTTGTCCTAATGGGTGTTCTCTTCCGCCCAGAAGAAAGCAACTTAGGGAATATAACGACGGAACATATGGGTTTGACTTTTATGATTTCACATTTTGTCCTTGTTGCGGCAGCTTAATGCCATATTCCCTAAAGAAGCTCAAAGGATTTTTTGAGGTATACAATATCCACGCATCGTTATCGGATGCGGTACAACTCATATATAAATCGGAGTTTGAATCAGCTGCACGTGAAGCTTTTGTGGCTGTGGAGAGTTATCTCAAAAAGAAGTCGGGCTTGGATTCGCATGGATTCGATTTGGCAACAAGAGCGCTTTCTTTTGAAATAGACAAGCAAACCGGTGAAATAAAGAGGGCTCCCCTTATTGCAATCAATGATCTGAAAAACGAATCCCAGCGCAATGAACAGGACGGCATCAGGTATATGCTTATGGGATTCTTTCAGGGGCCTCGTAATCTGTACCAACACAATCATATTGGCTCCGGTGTAAGCAATTCTATTTCCGTAATCATCGAAGCATCCTTCTTCCTTCATCTGCTTGATGGGCACAGCATTACTCAAAACGGACGGTGGATTCCAGAAACAGTAGATTATCGGGAAATTTATCAAAAGATGCCTAAGCGTATTCATCGCTGGAAACTGATGCGCCTATTGAAGAAGCGTGATCGTAGGTTGAAGAAAAATCCTTGATGTACCCTAATGAGGTAGAATTATGGCACAAACAATTTTGTACTACCCAACAATCAACATTCAAGATGGCACTTGGTTAAGGAATGCAATTCTGTATTGGGATGAGGTGTCATCAATCGTTCCCTATGAGAACTATCCGGATTTTTCCCCGGAATTATTGTATTTGCAAGAATTAGGAGTATATAAAGCTGTTTATCCTCGAAACCTGTTCTTCTCTGAGTTTGCAGAAGATTTTTGTAATTCTATTGTAAAAAGAATTTCTGCTTATGAGTTAAGAACCACCAATAATGGAACTCAAAATAGCCGTGTGAGGATGCACAAAAACAAAATATATGCACCGGCTTTACACGAGTTAATTCACTATAGAAAGTTACCGCCACAGTTATTGGATTATTTCGGAGATAGAAGATATATACACGATTACAACACAGATGGTTGGATGGAAATCGACAGCAAAATAGCGCAAATATACATGAGAACACTTGCGGAGTATTCGATAAAATGCTCTGGCAAGGACATCGTATTAGGTACAGATACATCCACCCATAGCCGAGAAATCTATAACAATTCTCGCAATCGTGCAGATCTACAAGCGCAGTGCTGCAAAATTAATATAGAAAATTGTTTGCCTCAACCTTCTATGGATGTAAGCTTTGAAGACATCCTTGAGTTCAAAAACAGAAGAAAAGATGAACTTAATGCATTTAGAGCGAAAATCAGAGAGTTGGAAACAAATATATATAATGCCTACAGTCCAGAGTTAATACGGCACTATGAAGCTCAATTTATAGAGGGATGGCAACAATGTTCTGATGACTTTTATAAGGTTCTGAAAGAGTCAAGAATTACATTTTTCCTAAGTAGTTTTGTTAGTTTGGTTGCAATACCTTTTGTGGGTCAACTGCTGTCGCCGCATATTGGTCAAGAGCTTACATCTGCAATCCAAGCAGGTGCACCATTACTTAACATTGGAATTGGCTACTTCGATTATAGAAACAAGATTAGTCCAGCAAAAGCAGACGGTGGTTTTAGCTACATTATTAAGGCAAACAGAGATGGGATAATTCACATCTAAAACTGACGTGCGGAAATTTCTCGTGGAAAATGACAGTATAATGTTGTCAAGACATAGGTAATCCAGTTGCTATTTGAACGATTGAAATGAGGTGATAATTATGGGAATGATAGGCATAGGAAATGAATGTTATTTATACGTTAATGGCATTTCTGTTTCAAAACCAATATGGCTACACGATACGGTTTGCATTTCTCCTGCAAAGTCAGCCATAAAACGGAAAGAAGTTATGCCGTTATTTGAAAGTGATATAGATTTCTCCATAGCTGTGCTATGTAACCCTACAATCGCCTCGCAACTTCATATTATTGGAGATGATACAGAACATCTAATCGCCAATGTATGGAATTCACAATGGGATTGTGTTTTGTTAGGTGCTCTATGAAGAGTACGCCGAATTTATGCGTCGGATGAAGCTTCCTGTTCTTCAGAATATCAGTGGTTAAATAGTAAAAAGCAGTTATACCCCATTATGCCATTGATTTTGAGGGTATAATGGGGTATAATTCCACATAGAATAGTATTTCACAGGAGGTGCGCTATGGACTTATCCAAAATGCAAACCCGCGCGGCGGAGCTGGAACAGCAGATTTCTGCTTTGCCCGCTGGCTCTGTTACGAAGAAAACCGTCAACGGTAAGGACTATTTCTACCACCGTTGGACGGAGAACAAGAAGCGGCGGGAGAAGTATATTCCCGCTGACGAATTGGAGAATTTCCGTGCGCAGATCGAGCGGCGGAAGGAGCTGGAGCAGGAGCTGAAAGCGCTGAAAAAGCAGCTGCCCAAGGCGAAATCTGCGAATCTTTCCGCGTTTATCACCAATGTCCGCACCGGCGAGGCGCTGCGTTCCTTTGCGGCGTCTGTTTGCGGCTATCGCAGGCGCGAGTGCTTCCGGCAGCTGCATGATTTTGTCTACGGTGAGCCGCAGGACAAGGTATTCATCCTCTACGGCCTGCGCCGGACGGGGAAGACCACTATGATCCGCCAGATTTTCGCGGAGATGAGCGACACGCAGCTTGCCAAGGCAGCGTTCATTCAGATCACTGCAAAAGACACGCTGGCAGACGTGAACCGCGACCTCAAGGCATTGGAAGGGCAGGGTTTTCTCTATGTGTTCCTCGATGAAGTGACACTAATAGAGGATTTCATCGAGGGCGCAGCGCTGTTTTCTGACGTGTTTGCGGCCTGCGGCATGAAGATCGTGCTCTCCGGCACGGACTCGCTGGGTTTTCTCTTTACCGAGGACGAGCAGCTCTATGACCGCTGCATCCTGCTGCACACCACATTCATCCCTTACCGCGAGTTTGAATCTGTCCTCGGCGTTCGCGGCATCGACGAGTATATCCGCTAC
>USLW01000073.1 GCA_900555605.1 uncultured Clostridium sp.
CAGGGCAAAGCCCCGTGAGCGAGCTTGGCTGCACGCAGCTGAGTCTTCGCGCGGCGCTCGGCGTCTCGGGCGCGGTGCTCGCCCGGCATCCGCTTAAAATAAGCGCCGCCAGCAGCGCCATGACAAGCGCCGGAACAATGCGCTTCACGCCTTTGCTCCCGCGTACCATTCGAGCAAGGCGCTCAAATTCTCGGCCTTTACGCGCTCGCTGCCGGTGAGCATCATGTCGAGCATATCGTCCTCTTCCTCGGTTCGGTCGGCCTTGTTTTCAAGCGCCTTGCCGACGGTTTTCACCATGATATCCATCATCATTCGATAAACGCCGTGCAGCTTCTTCACATCAAAATTGCCCTGAAGCGTAAAGAGCGCCGTTCCCTCGGGAATATGGTTTTTCTCGCGGACCTCTTTTAGCTGAGTGCCGGTCTGCCCCATGCCGACGCCGCACACGGCGTGTATTTTATAGCGCTTTGCGGCGGCCGAATAGCCCTTGACGCTGCTTGCCATTATCCAGCCGAGGTATATTATTCCGGCGTTGGCCAAGAGCTTATCCTTAGCGTCGCCCAGCGCAAACGCCGGAAGTCCGATCATCTGCGATAAAAGCTCGGCGTATCTTTTGGTGCTGCCGGTGTTTGATGTATAAACTATTGCGTCCATAAAAATTCTCCTTTTTTCGCGTGCTCGATTATTTTTAATATATCCTTCTGCGGCAAATAAACGGCAAATTACTCTTTCATACAGAAAAGATGTATGCCGAGGGCGGCGTTAAAGCCAGTTGCCGCAAAAACGCTGAAGCGCTCGACAACGCCGAAGTATTCGGCCTGGACTATCTTCATCTCAAGCGACGGAGCGTCGGCGGCGCTAAGGTCGCTGACTGCCTGCGCCATCCAGTCGTAGCCGGGATATGCAAGCGGCGAGAATACCACCGCCGCCGTGTACGACAGCAGGCTCACAAGTCCCAGAAGTCCGAGCTTTTGAATCAGCGGTTTTTTCATTCTTATCACCTCTTTTTAAGCATGCACCGCGCGGAAGAACAGCTCCGTGTGCGCCCTGAGCTTTTCAAGGCACTCCGCCTCGCGCTGCGGCTCGCGGTCGCATATGCCGATAAGCGTTATCACCGGCGCAACATACATCATTGCCAGCGCCTCGGGATCGTCGGGGCGTATCTCCCCGGCGGCAATGAGACTGCGGAATATCGCCGCGTGATAATCGACCAGTCGTTCGATGTATCGGTGGGAATACAGCCGCGCAAGCTCCGGCGAGCGGAACTGTTCGATCGTCATCATGCGCCGGAACCGGCTTATCGGCTCATCGTGCAGGCTGTACAGGAAATCCTGTTTGAGCTTGTCAAAAAGCTCGTCTGCCGTTATCTGCGAAAACTCGGGAACGTCGCGCCGGGCATCCTGAACATGGACCGAGAGCCTGTCCGTCCCCTCGGCATAGCGCGCGGCCGTCGATTCGACTATCGCGTCGAATATCGCCTGCTTGCCGGGAAAGTGATTGTAAAGCGACGGAGCCTTTATCCCGACCGCCTGCGCGATCTGCCCGACGCTGACCGAATCATAACCGTACTCCGAAAAAAGCTCCAGCGCCTTATCGAGTATCTTCTGCTTTGTGTCCTCCTGTTTCATATGCCCTCAAAGCTAACTAACATTCGTTAGTTTGGGGTATAATACTTTGCCCCTTCACTGTCAAGGGAGGGATAAAATTATTTTTCGGCCGGAAGCGCAGCGGAATTTTTTCAGGCCTTCGAAACTATGCAATGGACAAAAGTCTCCCGATGTAGGATAATGAAACAACATCAGGAGACTTTTAATTTGCAGGAGGACACAATATGGTTCGCGAAATTTGCAAAGACGAGGCTTTTCTCGCGCAGAAGGCAGAGCCGGCCACGGCGGATGATCTCGGAATTGCGCAGGATCTTTTGGATACGCTCATTGCCCACAAGGACGGCTGCGTCGGGATGGCGGCTAACATGATCGGGGTCAACAAGCGCATCATTGCCTTTGAAAACGGCGGAAAATACATGATCATGCTCAACCCCGTAATAATAAAAAAGCTCGACCCGTATGAGGCCGAGGAAGGCTGTCTGTCGCTTGTCGGAACGCGCAAAACCGAGCGATGGCGTTCGATAAGGGTACAGTGGCAAAATGAAAAGCTCCAGACTCGGGTCAAGACCTTTACGAGCTTCACCGCCGAGATAATTCAGCACGAGATCGACCACTGCGAGGGGATCATAATATAAAGCAACGGAAAACTCCTCACCTTACCGGTGAGGATTTTTTGCGCTCGTGTGCCGAAATATAGGCCAAAATGATCTCCGCGCTTTTTTCCGTGCCAACGGAGGAGTCAACCGTCAGCTCATAATTTCATATATACTCATTCTCCTTCGATTTTCCTTGATTTTCAAGGGGTTTCAGCGTTTGGTGTCTTGGCTGTTACACCATTTTTACACCATTTTCGCATTTGGCTTTATTGGATTTCATCAGACTACACCATTTTGCTGAAATTGCTTGATGGCATAATCCAGCGATTCGGCAGTCACATGAACATACCGATCCATTGTTGTTTTGATGCTGGCATGACCCAGCAGTTTTTGCAGCACCTTCGGCTGCATCCCGCTTTCAATGGCGCGGGTAGCATAGGTGTGCCGCAGCGCGTGCATACAGAAATGCTCTATTCCTGCCCTATCGCATAGCTTGTACAGGTGCGTATCATAGCTGCTGTTCTTAGCTGGCATTCCGGTTCGGTAATTGATGAACACCAAATCACGCATATGCAGCATTGCTTGCTTGGCTGTCCGACGGTCAATGTAGATCAACACCTTATCCAATTCCGGAGCCTCTTTGCGGTACTCACGTCCTAAGTAGAGGTCACGCAGGATTTGATAGGCGGTATCCGTTAACGGGATTGTGCGGTAACTCTTTTTCGTCTTAGGCGGCCCCGCACGCCATTCATGTTGCTTATGGCGAAACTCCATCGTCTTATTGACCGTCAGAGTGTGATTTTCCCAGTCTATCGCATCCCATGTCAGCCCAATTACCTCACCAGTACGCAGACCCGTTTCCAAAATCAAAGCGTACTGTGCATAATTGTGAGAGTGTTTCGCGATTTCCAAGAACGCTTTCTGTTCACTGACCGTCAGAAAATGAATCTCGTCTACCGCTTTTATCGGACTATCAAAACGAACACCATCCATCGGATGTTTTTCAATCAGTCCGTTTTCCTTTGCAGCCTTGAACATGGAACCCAGTGCGATATATGCCTGACGAATGGTCGAACCCGCATAAGTCCCGGTCATACCGTTGAAAACAGCCTTACAATGCATCGGCTTTACTTCTGTTAACAAAAGTTCGCCTAATATTGCTTTTGCGTTTTTTTCATAGCGTTCACGATAGTTTCTCACCGTGTTCGGTGCCAGCCCAGTAAGCAAATTGGTTTGCCAGAAGTCAAACCACTCGTTCACCGTCATTTTGGGCGGCGCAGATTTTATTTCTGGGTGTACTTGCCGATACTGCTGTTCCTTCTGCCAGTTTCGCGTTTCTTTGAGGTCTTGGAAGCACTTTTCCAAACGCTGTCCAGATTTATTTGTGCATCGCGCATAGTAAAGGCCATCTTTCCTCTGACCTATACCCTTGCCCAGTTCTTTTCCTTTCAAATTCTTTCCCATATATTTGGCTCCTCTCGACCAACGAGAAAACGAGCCATGTAACTTAGTAATTGTATCATGGTAACTTCATTTTCTCAATAGATAAAAAGCATTTTCTAATTATCCGAAATATGAGACATGCCCTGTCGCACCAAGGCAGCAGGGCATGTCTGTTAAACCGCTAAACTGCAAACCGCTCCGCAAGATAAGCTTCAAACTCTCGCCTTTTTACCAGCTTTTTACTGCCAACAAAAAGAACAAACGGGCATCCGTCTTCTCGCAGCATCGAATCAATGCGATTGATGCCGATGTTAGAATATATAGCAGCTTCCTTGATCGTAAGGAGCAGTTTTTCGGGGATAGGTACTTCCTGACTCATTAGAAAATCCTCACTTGCTTACACAGGTCTCCACCTTCTGGCGCATTAGGAACTGAACCCTCGAAGAAAGAGTTGAATAAATCCACGGCTTCATTCTGATCATCCTTTTGCTCCTGGCAGTATGTATTTTTTCGCGAGGTTCCAGAGATGGAGAGAAATTCTTGTTTCCGCATATCGTATTGAACAGGTTGAATGCTTTTCTCCGTCATCCTGATCACCAATGTTAATCTGCGGAGAAGCTGTTCATACTTGTCTGGCTGAAATATCCAGCCTTCACCCATGGTTTTTTTGTAGTAATCCCACGGCGAATATGGAGAAGTGACATAAAATGTCCCAGCGCAAATTGCTTTGTCGTAGTAACGGCTGGGAGCCGCTACATCTTCGCCGTATGGGTCCAGCAGCTTCAAAAGGTCTGAAAATGGGATGTCTCCCGGTCTGGCTTCATCGTAGATAACTATATCTTCTCCGGCGTATCGCTGAAATGGGTCCCGGCTGCTGCCTGTAATGTAGCAGCTTTCGGACTGTTTTGCAGCTTGCTCCTTTGCAAACCGAGTTTTCCCTGTACCAGCTGCACCATAAATCCAGATAACTTTTACCTTTTCGCCTTTAGCCCTTCGTTCGGCAGTTCTCTCTTCCGCAAGTTTTTGCAGCCGCTTGGCGCACACATCATCAATTTTCTTGTGATGCCTTGCGTATTGACTGCCGGATAATTGCTTTTCCACATCCTCACGGGTCATAGCACCAATATAGAGGCAGTTCAACAGATGGTTTATGTCATTACCTCCATAAGGAATACTTTTTCCCTTTTCCTGCTTCCTTGCCTCATATTCACCGAGCCAATCAATATAGCTAAAATTGGCAATTACTTCGTGTGGTGAATATTGGTAATCATTCTTTGCTTTTGGCGTTCGGTGAATTAGATAAGCAAATCCGTTGTCAATACCATCGTCCCATTTCTCTATATACTGCGGTGCAATATTTAGCTTTTTAGCAATTGCGACGACCTCACGGCCATTTGCAAAATGCATGAATACATGAATGTGTGGTTTTTCCCTTGAATCTTTATCATGCAGGATGCCAGCGTATCTTTCCGCGCCAATTTCGTTCAGGCGCACAAGCAACTTATCTAGTGAATCATATGGCGGTTTAAGATACTCTACTTGCTGCACGAGCATAAAGTTATAGGGTCTATTTCTCTGTCCGCATGGACCATTTATCTTTCTTTTGCTCATATTAACAGTCCTATTATCAAGATTTTGGCATTTTGGCATAATAGCGCGGCTACTATCAACAAGCCCAGTAGCCGCGCTGCCACTGGATTTTTTACAATTTTGGCACACGCCGCACTGCCTCTGGGCTGCGCCCCCGGCAGTGTGGCCAATCGTAGTATTCACGCAAAAGCCGTCCCAGTTCCTTATATACCGGAAATTGCATATGGGGGAAATGTACGTATGATACTGCATCATGGACACCATCTGTACTGGAAAACCACGCATCTCCGGGATGATACACTCTATCCCCCACAAAGTTGTCCAACTTTTCTGCGTCCCACATCAGAAGCCCTTCCGCTCGCGTTGGCCGGAACAAAATCTTGGTGGACATTGCAGAGCGGAGCATGGCAGGTAGACCGCCCTCCTGCACGCTGGCTTCCGCGATACTGATAATTGCAAAGCAACCAGCCGATGCGCCCATTGTAACAATTCGCTTGATGAGACCATCAAAAATTTCTAAGCAATAGTCACTATCTTTAGATGCTTTCTTGGGAAAAATAGTTCGGCAAGCTACATATTCGTCAATAAACAGAAATGATGGATGCATTCCGGCGTCCCACCACTTAACAGCATCGCCCGTTTGCTCAGACAGGTCATTTAACATTTTCTGGCGCTGCGTGATATTTCTCACATATGCTTTCAAAGCGTTCAGGATATTGGTTGCCTCTCCATCATCGTCCAGAGTAATCGTGTGGGGCAGACGCGATAATTCTGCTTGCTTAGGGTCAATAATAGTGACGCTGCTTCCAAAATCATCTGGCCTACAGGATAGTGCCTGTATTAGCAGAGCAATCACGCCGGTCGTCTTACCGCTGCGCGTTTTGCCCGCGACCAAGATCGACCCCGATGTTGTCAGGTCGATATATGTGGTCTGATCTACACGGAGAATTGTGGGAGATTCCGGCAGCATTTCAGCAGCAGAAGTGAAGGTAATGGAACGGTCAGCCAGCACGTCCTCAATGATGAAGGTTACAGACCTAAATGCTATATCAGCATCCACCTGTACTACGGCATACCGCTGGTACTTTCGATTTAGGGCCGCCGAGATGGCTGGGACCGCATCAATAAGAGTATCGACAGACACGCTCTGCTGCGCGCTGATCGTTAAACCGTACACCCCGGGACCAACGCACCTGCAACCGACTTTAGGGAGCAGGTCCCCATCCCGCAGGTGCAGCGGGTTTCCACGGGCCGGCTGATACAGGGCCTGCCGAATCAGCGTACCTATCCGCATTGCGTCAGTCTGAAGCAGATAGCTCAATCCTGCAAGTGAAGCCAAATAAATTGCTGCGGCGGTACATATGACATAAGCGATATTCGCCAGCAACGCTATCTCTTGTTGGAGTTCACGAAAGGGGCCTATTTCCCCCGGAGCGGGAGAAATAGATCCGGAATATACGGAAAAAGACATTCCGCACAAAAGTGAAATTCCTCCAATTATCGCCAACCGGACGTAAAGTGGGGCAAAACGGAACCGGGAGGCGTTAGCCTGATAATACATCTTTACCCCTTCACTTTCGGCATAGCCTGCTGGGGCTGAACAATTTGGACGCCCTTGCATACAATCGAGAGCTGATTGCTGTATTCCCCATAGCAGCGGGCAACAGCATCCACCGGAATCACGGTATCGCCAATGGCCACATCAACTGCCGCACTCCCCTCGATCTTGAAGGTTAATCGTTCGTACAGATTGGTAAACTGCTCGCCATTGCGATGCTCATACTGTGTGTTGTCGGAAGTAATAACCACGTCCACACGCTTGCCCAGCCGCTTGCCTGTGTCGCGGTCCAGCCAATCCGAAACGCCGACTACTTGATATGCTTTTCCGGCAGAAAAACCTGCCCAGTCAAATTGGCGAAACTGTCCGAGTCCTTTCATTTTTTGAACCTCCTGTTATTTTTATATTTGGGGCTTGAAATCTGTCCGATATCTTGCTATAGTTAAGGTACAGATTTTTTATGATCCGATTTTACAACACTTTTTCACAACTTGCAATCCGGTTGTATGTTCGGAAATAGAAAAGAAACGAGGACAGATATCGTGGATAAAACTAATCAACTGGATATATTTGAGGAGAAGATTGCTGCTAAAGCTACAATTCTCATGCAAAAGGATAGTGTCGAAATCAGATTAAACCCCAAGATTATCGTTACAAGCCACGCTGCCAAATGCCCATATTCCTTTGAAGAAATGTGGAGCGCGGAGGAAGGATTGTGTGAAAGGTGTCCTAATAAAGACTTGTGTGGTGACAATTTAGAAGAAGTGGACGTTTGGCCGCTTCCTCATTCAAATATAAGCAAGCATATTGAATTGTTGAATGAAGCCTACGCTTATCTAAGCAGCGCCATTGCTGAAATCAATATAAATTCTGTGCAAGACGATATCGTAGTAAACGCCCTTGAAAACTACCAGAATGATTTTGCGTTTTTATCTGCCTTGCTCAATGTTCTATCATCAGATAGAGGGCGAAGCCTTAAATATAGCAAATATAGGGAAATTCTGAGTGATATCTCCCGCTGGCTTCCGCATGATGAAAAAGTCGATTCGCAGATGCTGTCTCCCTTAGAATCATATGTTCTCCACGTCAATAAATCTATGGCTATATGGAACGATGCAGCCCAATATGAGCAGTATATTGATTGGGTAATCAAGCGGAAAGATAGCTTTGCTGCATATACCTGCGAAAATTTGATAGGACTTTGTTTTTCAATTTTAGATTATTATGTATCGCAAAATATCAATATCAAGCGTTGTAAGATTTGCGGGAAATTTTTTAGTCCTCAGCTTGATTACAGAGAAGTTTACTGTAGCAAAGAATGTGCAAGGAAATTTGAGAATATCAGGGTTAGCTACAGGAGACAGAGTGAGTGCTACAAAGAATATGAAAAAACCCGCAATATGTTACGCAAGCGCAGGGAACAGTCTTGTTCGTTCCAGACCGAAAACGAAATCTTTGCTGCGGAACACGAAGCAGAAGAGTTGTGGAAAAAATTGAAAACCGATATGGTTGCCGGAAGGATAACAGAAGACGCGGCCACAGAAATACTGGCTGACTTCCGAAATAATTTGAAAAAAGTGAAAAAAGGACTTCACAAATGAGAAAAGCTGTGGTATGATGTGCGAGCTGAAAAGTTCATGGGCCTGTAGCTCAGTTGGGAGGGCAATCCCGACATAAAGCGGGCCCACTT
>USLW01000074.1 GCA_900555605.1 uncultured Clostridium sp.
GTTCCAAGGCTGCCGTCCCGGTTCGGACACGTCATACCGCCGTTTAACGTCAGTTTGTAGATTTTTCCGCCGAACCGTTCTTTACAATATGTATCAAAAGAATAATAGGGTTTTGTCCACATCTGTTTTCTCTGCCTCACTATAATGCTGACAATGCTGACATACAGCATACCGTATTTACGTCCCTGCTTTTGATCGCCTGTACGCGTGCAGACTCCGGCCGCCCGCGGCCCGCAACCAGGTCCGCCGATTTGTCCCGGGGCCGGAACCATCCCCGCGCATTGTGCATAGTATATCTTAAACGGCAATACATAATGAAAGGAATGTGTCACCCTATGGCTGGCGAAAGAAAAGCATTTCCCCGGATCTCCGATCAGACGCTTCAGCGTCTTCCTTATTATAATAACTATTTTAAAGCGCTGCGCAACAAAAATATACAAAATGTCTCTATTCCGTTTATTGCAAACGCTATGCGACTGAATGAAAATCAGGTACGAACAGATCTCAGCTGTTTTGTCCGGCATGCCTGGAACGCAAGAGGCGGCTTTTCCGTAATACAGTTATCCCGCGATTTGGATACCTTTTTTTGTTGTAAAAATACAAATCGGGCCGTGCTGGTCGGAACCGGCCGTCTGGGCCGCGCCCTGCTCTGCCACGCCTGCTGCTGCCGGGACGGGGTAGAAATTATCGGCGCATTCGACTGTGCGGCACAGGTTTCCGCACAGTGTGAGGAAACCGTGATCGGCGATACACAGATCTATCAAATGGATACCTTTGCGCATTTCTGCCGGACCCTCCACGTCCATATCGGAATCCTGACAGTGCCGGCTGCCGCGGCCCAGGAAGTCTGCAGCCTGATGGTCCGCAGCGGAATTCTTGCTATTTTGAATTTCGCCCCGGTCTGCCTTGAGGTCCCGGAGCACATCCGTGTGCATAATGAAAATTTTTCAGCTGATCTGTGCGCACTTTCCAGAGAATTGGCCGGAGGTGCAAAATAGGCTGGTCTGCGGCGAAAAATTAGGAGACTGCATCCGGCCGGCCCAGACAACTGTCATACTTTAAATAAATATAAACATATCGATATTTATATATCGATATGTATTTTTTATATTTTACGAACGAATCTGTGTCTGCTAAACTTTTATCTGTCCGGGTGCCGCCGATTTTACTTTCTGCGGCGGTCGCGGGATGTGTGAATGAATGCACATAACATATAATATCAGAAATGGAGCGATGATGAATGGGAAACGAAAAAGAGCCTGCCATGAAAACAGACGTGAACGCCATGATCGATCAATTAGTGGCAAATGCGGAAAAAGCATTGGCACAGTACATGTCATTTACACAGGAACAGGTAGATGAGATCGTTCACGCAATGACATTGGCAGGACTGGATCAGCACATGTACCTCGCAAAGCTGGCATATGAAGAAACCGGCCGCGGCGTCATGGAGGACAAGGTCATCAAAAATATCTTTGCAACGGAATATATCTGGCACAGCATCGAGCATCAGAAAACAGTTGACGTAATTGATTCCAACGATATGGAGGGCTATGTGGAGGTAGCAGAGCCAGTGGGCATCGTTGCAGGTGTGACGCCTGTTACCAACCCGACCTCTACGACCATGTTTAAATCTCTGATCTGTACCAAGACCAGAAATCCCATTATCTTTGCTTTCCATCCCTCCGCGCAGAAATGCTCTTCAGAGGCGGCCCGTATTTTACTGGAAGCTGCGCGGAAGCACGGCGCACCGGAGCATTGCATCCAGTGGATTGAAAACCCCTCCCTGGAAGCAACTACCGCGCTGATGAATCATCCGGGCGTATCGCTGATCTTGGCAACCGGTGGTTCCGGCATGGTGAGATCCGCTTACAGCGCCGGAAAGCCGGCTTTGGGTGTCGGCCCCGGAAACGTACCCTGCTACATTAATAAAAATGTAAATGTGGCCAGGGCTTGTACGGACCTGATTATTTCCAAGACCTTTGATAACGGCATGATCTGTGCTTCGGAGCAGGCTGTCATCGTGGATAAGGAAATCCAGGCCGAATTTGAAGCCTTTATGAAGAAGAACAACTGCTATTTCCTGAATAAAGAGGAAACAGAGCTGGTTTCCAATTATGTGATTAATAGGGAAAAAATGGCGGTAAATCCTGCTGTAGTCGGGAAACCGGCAGAGGTGATTGCGAAAAATGCAGGCGTTACAGTACCGGCGGGAACAAAGATTCTGATCGCGAAGCTGCCGAAGCCTTCGAGAGAGTATCCGCTGTCTTTGGAAAAGCTTTCTCCCGTACTGGCATATTTTATCAGCAAAGATGAAAAACAGGGCTTTGAATATGCTAAAACCATGCTTGAGTTGGGTGGCTTGGGACATTCCGCGGTCATCCATTCCAACGACGATGCGCTGTGCGTTCGTTACGGCGAAGAAATGAAGGTCGGCCGGGTTATCGTTAATTCTCCTTCTTCTCAGGGCGCCATCGGCGATATTTATAATACAAACACCCCTTCTCTCACATTGGGCTGCGGCTCCTTCGGAAGAAACTCTACGACTTCCAATGTTTCTTCCGTTAACCTGCTGAACAAAAAGCGCATCGCGAAAAGGAGAGTCAATATGCAGTGGTTTAAGATTCCGCCGAAAATCTATTTCGAGAAGGGCGCTGTCCAGTATCTCGAGGTTATGCCCAATATTTCAAGAGCATTTATCGTAACAGACCCGATGATGGTAAAGCTGGGCTATGTCGATAAGGTTATCTATTATCTCAGAAAACGCGCGGAACACTGTCATTGTGAAATCTTTTCAGAGGTTGAGCCGGATCCATCCATTGAAACGATTCAGCGGGGCGTTCATTCCATGAACGTATTTGCGCCGGATGTCATTATCGCCTTGGGCGGCGGTTCTGCAATTGACGCAGCAAAAGGAATGTGGCTGTTCTATGAGAATCCGGATACGGATTTCGGCGGTCTGCGCCTGAAATTCCTCGACATCAGAAAACGTGCTTTCCATTTCCCGAATCTTGGCAAAAAGGCACAGCTGGTTGCCATTCCTACCACCTCCGGTACGGGCAGCGAGGTTACCTCCTTCTCCGTTATTACGGATAAAAAGAACGGTAATATCAAATATCCCCTGGCAGATTACGAGCTGACGCCGGATGTGGCAATTATTGACCCGCAGTTTGTGGCCACTATGCCGAAATCCATCACCGCGGATACCGGTATGGACGTGCTGACCCACGCCCTCGAAGCATATGTTTCCGTATTGGCTTCGGACTATACCAACGGGCTTGCAATGAAAGCAATTGAACTGATCTTTAAGTACCTGCCCCGCAGCTATGACAACCCCAATGACGAAGTTGCCAGAGAAAAGGTGCATAACGCGTCCTGCATCGCCGGTATGGCCTTCTCCAATGCGTTCCTCGGAATCAACCACTCCCTGGCTCATAAGCTCGGCGGAGAATTCCACATTCCTCACGGCCGTGCCAATGCGGTTCTACTGCCCCACGTGATCGAATACAATGCGCAGCTTCCTACGAAATTTGCCATTTTCCCGAAATACGGTGAATTCATGGCGGATTACAGATATGCGCAGGTATCCAGACAGCTGGGCTTCGGCGGCAGTACGCAGGAAGAGCAGGTTGCAAACCTGATCCAGGCTGTCAGAGATCTGATGAAACGGCTGAACGTACCGATGACCATTAAAGACTGCGGGATTGACGAGGCCACCTTCCTGGCGGCAATTCCGGGTTTGGCAGAGCGGGCATTTGAGGACCAGTGCACCACGGCCAATCCGCGTTATCCCCTGGTTTCCGAACTGGAGGAGCTCTACCGCAAGGCATATTACGGAAAATAAAATCCCGGGCGGCTGCGGCGGAAGAAAGCCTGCTGCCCGCACCGACCAACGTAGTACGGATCGAGACTTCTTCCTGTCTAAAAGCAGGAAGAAGTCTCGGTTTTTTATTGATTGCGGCAGCGCTCCTGATTCTGCCGGCACGGCAGAGCGGTATCATAATTTTGCGGAAACAGCAGGGGATTGTTGTACAGCGGCGATTCTGTTATGATAACAGTGTATTTCAATCACCGCAGCCATATGATGGCTGCAAGGAGGACATGATGAAGCAACCGTCGGAAGCATCCGCAATTTTGAAATCCTCTGTTCTGTTCCGCGGAATGAATGCAGAAGAACGGCGTTTTGCGCTGACCTTTCTGCGCGCCTCTGAGTCGTCGTATAAAAAAGGCGATTATATTCTGCGTTTCGGTGAAAAAATACCGGGCTTCGGTCTCGTGCTTTCCGGTACGCTTCAGGTTGCCATGGATGATATCAACGGCAACCGCATGATTATGGCCACAGTAACGCCGGGGGGAACTTTCGGCGCTTCTCTTTCTTTTCTGGACGCAGAGGAAAGTCCCATTTACATTACGGCGACATGTGACTGCAGCATCCTTTGGCTGCACACCGACGCGCTCAGGCAGCCCCGCGCCTGCACAGATCTCCGGGCGCACGACATCCTTCAGCGATTTATTTCAATGTTAGCCGATAAGACTTTGGAGATGAACAACCGGATCCAGATCCTTTCCAAGCGTACGCTCCGGGAAAAGCTGATCACCTTTTTTTCGCAGCAGGTCCGTCAGGCCGGCAGGGATGCCTTTACCGTACCTTTTGACCGCGGCGGCATGGCCGATTATCTCGGCGCAGACCGCAGCGCCCTTTCCCGGGAACTCTCGGCAATGCGCAGGGAAGGCATTTTAACATTTCATAAAAACGAATTTCAGATTCTCCGCGCCGGAATGCTTCACGACTGAGCCTTTTGTTTCTGTTTTGATTTTCCTTTCCTGTTTCGTTGCGTATGCAACTTAATTTTCGCATATATTTTCATATAATCATCCTGCAGGACCAAATAAGCAGGAAAGGCTGACGGATATGCGAAAATGGCCGAAAACAACGGAACAGCTGCAAACTTATACGCTTGCCGATTACACAGCCCTTCTTCGGGCCGCAATTCAGCCGGATGAAAAGGCGCTGTACGAAATGACCCGGATCCGGCACAGTGCGCGGGAAGCAGCGGACCGTACCTTTGGCCGCAGTATTTACATCCGCGGTCTCATTGAGATCTCCAGCTTTTGTAAAAACAACTGTTATTACTGCGGAATCCGCAGAGGAAACGGAAACGCCGCCCGGTACCGCCTGTCGTATGAGGAGATCCTATCCTGCTGCTGTCATGGCTACGAACTGGGATTTCGTACCTTTGTTCTGCAGGGCGGGGAAGATGCAGGGTTTCAGGAGCAGGAAATGCTGCGGATCATATCCGGCATCAAACATGCGCACCCTGACTGCGCGGTTACGCTGTCTCTCGGGGAAAAGTCCCCGGAAATCTACCGGCAGTATTTTAACGCAGGCGCGGACCGGTATCTGCTGCGGCATGAAACCGCAGATCAGGCGCATTATGAAACGCTGCATCCGAAAGAGATGTCCTACCGGCGCCGCATCGATTGCCTATATGCGCTGAAGGATATCGGATTTCAGGTAGGAACCGGCTTTATGGTGGGTTCTCCGCAGCAGACACCGGAGACGCTGGCAAAGGATCTGCATTTCATTGCCTCCTTCCGGCCGCACATGGTTGGAATCGGGCCTTTTATTCCGCACAAGGATACGCCTTATGCGTCTTATCCGCCGGGTTCTGCGGATCTGACACTGTTTCTGATCTCTGTTCTGCGTCTTATGCTGCCAAAAGCCCTGATTCCAGCGACTACCGCACTGGGGACACTTCGCAAAGACGGAAGAACGCAGGGCATTTTAGCCGGGGCGAATGTAATCATGCCGAATCTTTCGCCGCCGGAGGCCAGGCAGAAATATATGCTTTACGATCATAAATGCAGCACAGGTACGGAATCCGCGGAAGGACTGGCACAGCTGAAAACACAGCTGCAAGCGATCGGATATGAGATCACGGCCCACAGAGGGGACCACCCGGACTGCTGTGGGGAACACGGTATTACCATTTGAGAAAGGAGTCATACAAAATGTATCATATATTATCCAATCAGGCAGAAGAATTTATTGACGACGAGGAAATCCGCGATACGCTCTCCTATGCGCAGGCGCACAAAAACGACCGCGGACTGATTACGCAGCTGTTAGACCGGGCGGAAACCTGCAAGGGATTAAATCACCGGGAGGCCGCCGTTCTGCTGGAATGTACGCTTCCCGATCTGAATGACCGGATGTTTGCGCTGGCCAAACGGATCAAGCAAAAATTTTACGGCAATCGGATCGTGATGTTTGCGCCCCTGTATCTCTCAAATTATTGTGTCAACGGCTGTACCTACTGCCCATATCACGCAAAAAACCGGCATATCCCGCGGAAAAAGCTGACGCAGGAGGAAATCGTGCGGGAGGTGACGGCGCTGCAGGATATGGGACATAAGCGTCTGGCCATTGAGGCCGGAGAGGACCCGGTGCATTGTCCAATTGAATATATCCTGGAGAGTATTCAGACAATCTACAGCATCCATCATAAAAACGGCGCAATCCGGCGCGTCAATGTCAACATTGCCGCTACGACTGTGGAGAATTACAAAAAACTAAAGGAGGCCGGCATCGGTACCTATATCCTCTTTCAGGAAACCTATCATAAGCAGACCTATCAGCAGCTCCATCCCACTGGCCCTAAAAGCAATTACGCCTACCACACAGAGGCCATGGACCGAGCCATGGACGGCGGCATCGATGACGTCGGATTAGGCGTCCTTTTCGGGCTGAATCTGTACCGTTATGATTTTGTAGGACTGCTCATGCACGCGGAGCATTTAGAGGCTGCAAAAGGCGTCGGTCCCCACACCATCAGCGTACCGCGGATCCGGCCTGCGGACGACATCGATACAAACGATTTTTCCAATGCCGTGGACGATGATACCTTTGCCAAAATCGTGGCCGTCATTCGGATTGCCGTACCGTATACCGGCATGATCGTTTCCACCCGAGAATCGGCGGCAGTCAGGGCACGGGTTTTAAATCTGGGGATTTCTCAGATCAGCGGCGGCTCCCGCACCAGCGTTGGCGGCTATGCGGAGGAGGAGCCGGAGGACGAGAATTCCGCTCAATTCGAAATCAGCGACCGGAGGACACTGGATCAGGTTGTAGACTGGCTCCTAAGTCAGGGGTATATTCCCAGCTTCTGCACCGCCTGCTACCGGGAAGGCCGTACCGGAGACCGTTTTATGCATTTAGTAAAATCCGGACAGATCGCCAATTGCTGTCAGCCCAATGCCCTGATCACCCTAAAAGAATATCTGGAGGATTACGCCTCTCCTGATACAAAAGCAAAAGGCGAGGCGCTGATCCGCACCGAGCTGGAGCAGATCCCCAGTCCGACGGTAAAAGTCACTGCGGAAAAATATCTTTCCGATCTGATGGCAGGACAGCGGGACTTTCGTTTCTGACGGCGCCGGGCCGCGCCTGCTTCTGCTTTCTCCTTGACCCCAACGCAGCACGCGGTTTCCAGGCCTTACGCATTATCGGTTTTTCGACTGTCTTCGCTGCTGCGCAGAGCCGCTGATTTTGATTGATCGTCTAAAAAGAGAGAACGAAAAAGGAGCGAACACACATGAGTTTAAATGATACCCCGTCTGCAGACAGAATCCATATTGCTTTTTTCGGTATGCGCAACGCCGGAAAGTCCAGTATTATGAATGCAGTCACAGGCCAATCCCTCTCCATTGTTTCCGATACGAAAGGCACCACAACAGACCCCGTGTACAAGACCATGGAGCTGCTGCCGGCAGGTCCGGTGGTCATGATCGATACCCCCGGATTGGACGACGAAGGCGCATTAGGCAAGGAACGCGTCAAAAAGGCGCTGCAGGTGCTGCGTAAAACGGATGTGGCGGTACTGGTTGTCGATGCCGCGGCGGGAAAGCGCACAGAGGATAGGCAGCTGATTGCGCGGCTGAAAGCACAAAACATCCCCTATCTCGTCGTATATAATAAAATTGATTTGTGCGGCGGCATTTTACCTGAACCGGCGGAAAATGAGATTGCGGTCAGCGCCGCAACCGGTGCGCGTATCCCTGCGCTCAAGGAACGCATTGCAGCGCTGGCCGTGCCTGAGACGCCCTCTAAGCGCCTGATCGGAGATTTGGTGCAGCCCCTGGATTTTGTGGTCCTGGTGGTGCCCATTGATAAAGCTGCGCCCAAGGGAAGGCTGATTCTGCCGCAGCAGCAGACCATCCGGGATATTTTGGAGGCAGGCGCTGTTTCTATTGTAGTAA